>NZ_JBSUGC010000007.1:0-286363 GCF_054065485.1 Vreelandella sp. 2A-K22
TGTTAATCAGCGTCAGCACCTTCTTCGCCCCCAAACGCTTGGCGAGCAGCGACGACATGATATTGACTTCGTCGTCGTTGGTCAGCGCGCAGAAGATATCGCACTCTTCGATATTCTCCTCTTCCAGTAAGCGCTTGCTGGTGGCGCTGCCATGGAGCACCACGGTGCGATCCAGCCGCTCGGAGAGGGTGGTGCAGCGCTCCAGGCTGTGCTCGATGATCTTGACCTGGTGGCTATGCTCCAAATGCTCCGCCAGCCGCTCGCCGATATTACCACCCCCGGCGATCACTACCCGGCGGAAGTCCCGCTCGACCCGGCGCAGCTCGCTCATTACCGCGCGAATATCCCGGCGGGCGGCGAGGAAGAACACCTCGTCGTCAGCCTCGATGACCGTATCGCCACGGGGGATAATCGGTCGGTTACGGCGGTAAATCGCCGCCACCCGGGTATCCACGTTAGGCATATGGCGGCGCAGAAAGGCTAAATCCTGGCCTACCAGCGGGCCGCCGTAGAACGCTTTCACTGCCACCAGCTGTACCAGGCCACCGGCAAACTCCAGCACCTGCAGGGCACCGGGATGCTCAATCAGGCGACGTACATGATCGGTAACCACCTGCTCGGGGCTGATCAGCACATCAATGGGGATCGCTTCGTGGGCAAAAAGGCCTTTACGGGTCAAGTACGCGGTGGCGCGCACCCGGGCAATTTTGGTCGGGGTGCGAAACAGCGTATGGGCGACCTGGCAGGCGATCATATTGATCTCGTCGCTGTTGGTGACAGCGATCAACATATCGGCGTCTTCGCAGCCAGCCTGACGCAACACAATCGGGTAGGAACCTGCCCCAGTGACGGTGCGGATATCGATTTTGGTGTGCAGCTCGCGCAGTTTTTTGGCGTCGGTGTCAACGACGGTGATGTCGTTCTCCTCGCGGGCGAGGTGTTCAGCCAGTGTGCCGCCGACCTGGCCGGCGCCGAGAATGATGATTTTCATTGCTGAGCATCGGTTCCATTAAAAGCGCCAGCGCGCGATGTCGTTAAGGCCTTGTTTTTAAGAACATGCCGACAAGGTCAGGCAACGGTCTATCATGCGTTGCAATAAAGACGGCGGCCAGTGTAAACCAGCCGCCGTCGAAAAGCAGGTGAGGATTACTCTAGCGTAAAGCCGACTTTAACCGTGACCTGCCAGTGGGCCACTTGGCCATCTTCAATATGGCCACGGGTATCGACTACTTCCAGCCAGCGCATGTGCTTAATCGTTTCTGACGCCTTGGCCAGTGCATTCTGAACCGCTTCCTCAATGCCCTTCTCGGAAGAGCCGGTCAGTTCCACGTGCTTGTAAGTATGATGACTCATAGTACCTCCTTCCTTGTCATGAAATCACTGCCCCCGGCATCAGTGAACGCCTAGGCAGTGCGCTTCTCTAGTCTGGCATAAAAAAAGCCATCGTGACTGTTCTGGGCTGGAAACAGCTGGCGACCCGCGCCGCTGGAAATGCCCCAGGCAACATCGTTAGGCGTGGTGACATGGGCGTCAGGGGTGCGGGCGAGAAATGCCTCAATCTGCTCACTGTTCTCTTCCGGAAGCACCGAGCAGGTGGCGTAGAGCAGGGTGCCGCCTTCGCGCAGCATCGGCCAAAGGTTGTCTAACAGCTGACGTTGAAGCTTGGCCAGCGGCCGGATATCGTCTTTGCGCCGCAGCTTCTTGATATCCGGGTGACGGCGGATAACACCGGTGCCAGAGCAAGGGGCGTCGAGCAGGATGGCATCAAACGGCGTGCCGCTCCACCAGTCGCGCTCGGTCGCATCGGCGTGTTGGAGAACGGCCTCTACGCCTAGTCGGCTAAGGGTATCTTCCACCCGTGCCAGGCGCTGATTATCGCTATCGATAGCGGTAAGATTGATGTCGAACAGTTCGAGCAAATGGGCCGTTTTGCCGCCGGGGGCGCAGCAAGCATCCAGAACATGTGCACCTGGCCGTGGCGCAAGCACGGGCCCCAGCAGTACTGCCGAGAGTTGGGCGGCCTCGTCCTGAACGCTAATATGTCCCGCTTCGAAGCCAGGCAGCGCCGTGACATCGCAGGGTGTTTCCAGCGTGATGGCGTCTGGGGCGTGGGGGCACAGGTGACCACTCAACCCCTGCTCGGTCAACTGCGACAGGTAGGCTTCACGATCGTTGTGGTGCTGATTCACTCTCAACGTCATCGGGCCTGACTGGTTGTTGGCTTCGACAATCGCCCGCCACTGCTCTGGCCATGCCTGACGCAAGGCGTTAAGTAGCCAGGGTGGATGTTCTAACGCGACGCTCTCATCCCGGTCTACTTGGGCCTGGAGCGCCTCGGATTCGCGCTGCAATCGCCGCAAACAGCCATTTAACACGCGGGTGGCCCACTCCTTATTCAGCAAGCGCGCAGCGCCCGCGGTTTCACCTACTGCCGCGTGGGCTGGAATGCGCATGTACAACAACTGGTAAATACCCAGCAGCAGCAGCGCCTGAACATCGCTGTCGCGCTTTTTAAACGGTTGCTTAAGTAATGTGCCCGCTAAGGCTTCCAGACGCGGTAAGCGGCGGCAGGTGCCAAAGCAGAGCTCTTTGAGCAGCCCGCGGTCGCGAGCCACCACGCTGTGCTCATCCAGCCCCGCCAGTGAGCCTTGGTCGCTGAGCACCGGGGCCAGCGCGCGAGCCGCCGCGGCGCGGACTTCCTGACCACTGCCGCCTTGGGGGGAGCGCTTTTGGCTCATGGTGTTTCTCCTTCGCTGGCCTGAGCCGCTGGTTTACCAAGACGAGTACCGGTAGCAAGGCGCGCGTGGCGGGCATTGAGTAAGTCACGCACGTCCATGGCTTTACCGCCGGGCAGCTGTGCGCTGGTCACACAAAGTACCTCGCTGCCGTTTTCCCCACAGGCAATCCGCAGATGATCGTCGCCGTGGTCTAGTAGCATGCCGGGCTCGCAGGCTGGCTGATCGCCCTCTTCTACGTTCGCCATTAGCAGCCGCAGGCGATCATCGCCTAATGCGCACCAAGCCACCGGCCAGGGGTTAAAGGCGCGAATTTTGCTGGCTAACTGCTGGGCGGGCTGGGCAAAGTCGAGCTCGGCTTCCGCTTTGCTCAGCTTGGCGGCATAGGTGACGCCTTCCTCGGGCTGAGGCGTGGCATGCGCGGTGCCGGTGGCCAGGGCATCCAGCGTGTTGATCAACGCATTGGCGCCTTGAATCGCGAGACGGTCGTGCAAATCGCCGCCGGTGGTGCGGTTCGTAATGGGCGTGCGCACTTCCGTGAGCATCGCCCCGGTATCCAGGCCAGCATCCATCTGCATGATAGTTACACCCGATACGCTATCACCCGCCTCGATCGCCCGCTGTATGGGGGCAGCGCCGCGCCAGCGGGGCAGCAGCGAAGCGTGAACGTTAACGCAGCCGAGACGCGGTATGTCCAACACGGCCTGAGGAAGCAGCAGTCCATAGGCCACAACGACCATAATGTCGGCATTGAGCGCGGCCAGCTCGGCTTGAGCCTCGGGTTGCTTTAACGTCTGAGGCTGATAGACAGGCAGGCTGTGTTCCAGAGCCAGCTGTTTGACCGGGCTGGGCGTTAGCTTACGGCCGCGGCCAGCGGGGCGGTCGGGTTGGGTATACACCGCCACCACCTCGTGCTGGCTTTCCAGCAGCGCGGCAAGGCTAGAGGCGGCGAATTCAGGCGTGCCAGCAAAAACAACGCGCAATCGTGACATATAAAGAAGGCTACCTGGCGTGAATGAGAGAAGTGTTAGGCGTCCTGCATCTGCTTGTGGCGTTTCTGCATTTTTTTGCGGATACGGTCGCGCTTTAGCGGCGACAAGTAGTCAACAAACAGCACACCCTCAAGGTGGTCGTACTCGTGCTGAATACAGTGTGCCAGCAGACCCTCTGCCTCTAACTCATAGGCCTCGCCATTACGATCCAGCGCGTTGAGCTGCACCTTAAGATAGCGCGGCACTTCGGCGTAGTGCTCGGGAATCGACAGGCAGCCTTCCGAAAGTGGCTCTTTCTCGTCGCCAATGGGTGTATAGCGCGGGTTGATGAGCACCAGCGGCTGGGAGTTATCGTCGCTGACATCCATGACGACAATACGGCGATGGACATCGATCTGGGTCGCGGCTAGACCGATACCACGGGCGTCATACATGGTCTCCAGCATATCGTCGACGAGCTGGCGTACCTCATCGTCGACGGTTTCCACCGGAGCGGCCTTGGTGCGCAGGCGCTCATCGGGGAATTCAAGAATAGGAAGTTTGGCCATGGCGTTACAATCACCGTTATGCTGAGTCTAAATTAAGTCAAGCTAGGTAGTGACGAGCGTCTTCTAACCTAGGTACTTTATGATGGGTCACTATATCATGCTGTCAACGTTTCTGGGCATGGGCGCCCGATACGCACTGGGTTTCAGCAGCAACAGAATGACTGCGCTTATGCAGCGCTTCGACATGGAACTAAGAGTGATGCATTTTCTTGGGAGAACTGGATGGCGGCAAAACAACACGCCTACCGGAGGGCTTTGAGTGGTTTGCTGCTGAGCGCAGTGGTGCTGGTGAGTATTGATGCCACTGCTTGGGAGCGTGATCAGACAGTGATTAAACTCTCGCCTCAGGTGCGTACCTTGCCCCATCGTGAAGCGATCGAGCCCATCGCCTTGGAGGAAGCACGAGCCTTTCTGCGCGAACACCGCGTCGTCGATGATACCGAGGTGTTGCAGGCACTGGCTTACGTCGTGGCGGGAGATGATCGCCGCTTGATCAGTGGTGCGGGAGATAGGTTATACGTGCGTGGCGTTGTGCCACACCATGGTCAGGTGGGTATCTATCGGCAGTCGGAGCCCTACCTGGCAATGGATGGCACGCCGCTGGGCTTAGAGCTGATCAACGTTGGCATCGCTCGCCACGTCAGCAGTGAAGGCGATATTGCGCAGCTTGAAGTCGTTAGTTCCCATCAGGAAGTGCGGGTTAACGATATTGTGTTGCCCTTGGAGGAGCGCGAGCTGAGCCGTGAGTTTATGCCCCGCGCGCCGCCCAATGCGGTTGAGGGTCATGTTATTGCCGTGCCAGGTGGCGTGCGTTTTATTGGCCGTTTTCAGATCGTTGCGCTGGATCTTGGCACCCTGGATGGTTTGCAGGCGGGGCATGTGCTGCGAGTCAATCAGCAGGGTGAGCTGATCAACGACCCACGTACCCAGGAGCTGGTGCAACTGCCCAGCACAGAGGCGGGCAGTGTGATGGTCTTCAAGCCCTATGATCGCGTCAGCTATGCCTTGGTGATGCAGGCGTCCCGGATACTGGAAGTGGGCGATGGGGTTGGGTCAGCGACGAACTAACAGGCGGCACACAAAGACGTTTAAAAGGAGGAAGTATGGACGCCCAGGCGTGGCTGGTGGTCAATGCGTTGCCGGGTATGGGGGCGCTGCGTATCGCGCAATTATTAGCCCGTCAGCCGCAGTGGCCAGAAGGCTGGCTGGCAGCACTGCCCAGCCGTGCTGCCAGCGAGTTGCGCCTGTGGCTTGAACATCCCACGCGCAGCCCGTTGCAAAATGTGGTTGATGAAACCCTGGCGTGGCAGCGAAGCGGCCCAAGTCGCCATGTGCTGCATCGAGATCACCCCGCTTGGCCTGCGCTGTTAAATGAATTGCCCGACCCGCCTGTGGTGCTCTGGGCCCAGGGGGATCTTAGCGCCCTGGAGGGCCCCAAACTTGCCATGGTAGGCACTCGTCGCCCCACCGGCGAAGGTACCCATAACGCCCAAACCTTCGCTCGCGATCTAGCCCGCCGCGGCTGGTGCGTGGTCAGCGGTATGGCCTTGGGAGTTGACGGTGTTGCCCAGCGCGCAGCGCTAAATGCCGGTGGGCGCACGATCGCTGTACTCGGCTGCGGCGTAGATGTGATCTATCCCGCCTCTCACCGTGATCTTCACGAACAGCTTAGCTCTCTACCCGGTGGCCTGGTGGTGTCAGAACATCCGCCAGGTACGCTGGCCCGCCCGGCGTTTTTCCCGCGGCGCAACCGAATCGTTACCGGCCTCTCGCTCGGTACCCTAGTGGTCGAAGCCACCGAAAAAAGCGGTTCGCTGGTCAGTGCACGGCTTACTCTAGAGCAAAATCGCGAACTGTTTGTGCTGCCCGGTTCGCTACACAATGTACAGGCCCGCGGCTGCTTGACACTACTGCGTCAAGGCAGTGCGCACCTGGCCTGTAGCGTCGACGATATCATCGCTGATCTTGGCCACTGGGCGGAGGCGTTTATCCCGCCTGAGACGGAAGAACAGCCATCTGAGCAAGAACCGCTACCCGATAGTTTGTCCGACGATAGCTTGCCCGATTCCTTATTAGCGTCATTATCGGCCACGCCGACGCCTATTGATCTCTTGGTGCACGCCACTGGCGTGACGGTCAGCGACTGCCAGCAGCGCCTACTGATGCTGGAGTTAGAAGGCTGGGTTGCACAGCAGGCGGGAGGCTGGGTGCGGTTGCCGCGGCCATGATAGGATAAAGTCATTAAAGGCCTGTTAGCCGTGAGGAGAGAGCATGAGTTTGGCGACCGATCTAGCCCCTGCGATTAGCGCGCTGCGTAGTGGGGGAGTGATTGCCTGTCCCACTGAAGCGGTTTGGGGGCTCAGCTGTGACCCCGAAAACGACGCAGCCTTAGCCCATCTAATGCGCATGAAAGAGCGCGACCCTGCCAAGGGCGTCATCCTTGTTGCTGCCAATATTGGCCAGTTCCAACCCTGGCTGAGCCAGCTTCCCCTCGCGATGCATGCTCCTCTTGCGGCAAGCTGGCCGGGGCCCAATACTTGGCTAGTGCCTGATTATGGCCGCAGCCATGGGCTGGTGCGTGGCGCCCACGAGCGCGTAGCGCTGCGTGTGACCGACCACCCGGTGATGAAAGCTCTGTGCGAAGCTTTCGGTGGTCCGTTGGTATCAACCTCGGCCAACCGTTCGGGGGAACCGCCCGCGATGAGCGCCGCCGAGATTACTGACATCTTTGCTGATGAAGTGGCCTATATAGTGCAAGGCGAGCTGGGTGGCAATGCCAAACCCAGCACCATTAGAGACCTAGCCACCGGTAAAATCATGCGTTCTTAAACCGGCTCTCCAACTATTCACCACTCACCCATTACGACTCACCAATGCCCCCAGGAGTTACCGTGGCCCACGAGCACCTTGATGACGTTAAACGCTACCTTCTTGATCTGCAGGATCGGCTCTGCGCTGGATTGGCAAAAGCCGATGGCGCTGCCCAGTTCCAAGAAGATAGCTGGGAGCGTGCAGAGGGCGGTGGTGGTCGATCACGGGTGATGACCCATGGCGGCGTATTTGAAAAAGGCGGCGTCAACTTCTCCCATGTCTATGGCACCCAGCTGCCGCCTTCGGCCACCGCCGCGCGCCCTGAACTTGCTGGTCGCAGCTTCCACGCGGTGGGCGTTTCCTGGGTGCTGCACCCGGAAAACCCCCATGTGCCTACCAGCCATGGCAACGTGCGCTTCTTTATTGCCGAGAAAGCCGGCGAGCCGCCGGTGTGGTGGTTTGGCGGCGGTTTTGACTTAACGCCGTTTTATCCCGTGATGGAAGACGTGGTGCACTGGCACCGGGTGGCAAAAGCCGCCTGCGACCCCTTTGGCGATGATGTTTATGCGCGCTATAAGGCCTGGTGCGACGAGTACTTTTACCTTAAGCACCGCGATGAAACCCGCGGCGTCGGTGGGCTGTTTTTCGATGACCTGAACGAAGGTGAGTTTGCCGATTGTTTTGCCGTTCAGCGCGCGGTGGGCGACAGTTTCTTAGCGGCTTATTTGCCCATCGTTGAGCGCCGTAAAAATGACGCCTGGGGCGAGCGGGAGCGCGACTTCCAGCTTTACCGCCGTGGCCGCTACGTGGAGTTCAACCTGGTGTGGGATCGTGGCACGCTATTTGGCTTGCAGAGCGGCGGGCGCACGGAGTCAATTTTGATGTCAATGCCGCCAATGGCGCGCTGGGAGTACGCCTTTGAGCCAGAGTCCGGCAGTCCCGAAGCGCGCTTGCAGGATTTCTTACACCCCCGGGACTGGCTCGGCGAATTCGCTGAGGATGCATCAAGGAAAAAGCGGAGAGCTCTCATGACCGATCGCTACTGCGTGTTTGGCAACCCGGTCAAACACTCCAAATCCCCGCAGATCCACGCTGAGTTTGCCCATCAAACGCAACAAACCCTTGAGTACACCGCTGAAGAAGCACCGGTGGATGGCTTTGCCGGTGCGTGGCGGGCGTTTATCGACGCGGGCGGGCGTGGCGCCAACGTTACCGTGCCGTTCAAGGGAGATGCCTTTGCGCTGTGCGACACCTTGAGCCATCGCGCCCGTCGTGCAGGGGCGGTGAATACGCTGATCCTGGGTGGCAATGGCCGTACCTACGGCGATACTACCGATGGCATTGGCCTAGTGCGCGATTTGGCCTATCACCGCGTGGCGTTAGCAGACAAGCGCATTTTGGTGGTAGGCGCAGGCGGCGCCGTGCGCGGCATTCTGGAGCCCCTGCTTGCCGAGGAGCCCAGTGAAATCGTCGTGGTCAACCGCACCGCCGCCAAGGCCGAGCAGCTGGCCAGCGATTTTGCTGATCTAGGGCCTATCCATGGCGGCGGTTTTGATACCGTTAACGGCACTTTTGATGTAGTGATTAACGGCACCAGTGCCAGCCTATCAGGCGATTTACCGCCGTTGCCTGATACGTTGTTCAATACCAATGCCTGGGCCTACGACATGATGTATGGGGCCGAGCCGACGGTATTTTTACAGTGGGCAGGCCCGCGCGGCGCGAAGTTGCTTGACGGCTTAGGCATGCTGGTCGAGCAGGCCGCTGAGTCGTTTTTTCTATGGCGCAATGTTCGTCCTGAAACCGCGCCTGTGCGAGAAATGCTGCGCCAATCACTTAACTATTCATAGCCGCATCCAACTAACGCTGCTAAAAAAGCGGGGGCGGATACTGTATCCGCCCCCACTTTTTATTGATGCCGCTAATAACGTTTCACTTAGCGCGCTTAACGTACAAGCCAAGCGTGCACATCACCAGCCCCACCACCGAGAGCAGCATGCCGCCATTGACTAACAGCGGCGAACGCTCCAGCCAGGAGACAAACGGTTGCGGGGTGTCTCTACAGGCACTCTCGATATAGTCCCAATGGCCGCCATCAAGCTGGCACGCGCGTACGTCGTTTAGCTCCCAGAAATACACGCCCATCAGCACAAACAGCGGCAGTACCAGTAGCAGTAATCCCAGCTTAATCATTTAAACCTCAAGATCCGTTAAGGACGCGGGCAGTTGGGTGTACGACCATTGCTGCGAGCCTGCTCGTACAAGGCAAGTGCTTGATCCATATTACCCTGCAGCCCTTGAATGCGCTGGCCTTGGCCAGGGTGAGTCGACATCCACTCGGGGGGCGCACCGCCACCTGTGGCCGCCTGCATATTTTCCCAAAGGGTCACGCTCTCACGGGGATTGAAACCGGCTTGAGCCATGAGATCCAAACCAATCACATCGGCCTCACTCTCATGGGCCCGGGAGAAGGGAAGTACGATGCCGTACTGTGCGCCCATGCCGAGCACGCCCATGAGTTGCTGGCCACCGGCAGACTGCATGCCAGAGGTGCTGGAAATCACCGACAGGCCTAATGAGGTGGCGCTCTCGGTGGAGGCGCGCTCATTGGCATGGTTGGCCAGTACGTGACCAATTTCGTGACCGATAACGGAAGCAAGCTGATCCTGGGTCGTGGCAATATCCAGCATGCCGGTATTCACGCCCATATAGCCGCCGGGAAGCGCGAACGCGTTGGGCTGTTCGGACTCAAATACGCGAATTTGCCAGTCTAGCTGCCGCTGTTCGGCGGGGAGTTCCGCCACGATGGCATCGGCAATACACTGCACATAGCGGTGGCTGGCCTGGCCCGCCGTGGGCAGCTCCTGCTGATATTGAGTGAACGCTTGGCGCCCCATCTCATTCAATTCGCTATCAGAGAGCAACAGCAGTTGCGAGCGTCCGGTGGGCGAGGTGGTACAAGCGGCGATAGACGCACATAGTGCGGTAACAGCGAGAGGGCGAAGCCAGCGCATGAGTCGGTTTCCTTATAGACGAAAGAGTTTCTTGCACACAAGATAACCGCTGATAGCAGTAAATCAATCCCCCATCATAACCCACCTAGTGGTTGAGTATGGATGCTGAATTGAGTCCCCTCTGAACCAAGGCTAGGCCGCAGACGATTGGCTGCAAGCTCCTAGACATAAACCCTTAGCGCTGGGGTACTAGCTGCCCATCGGCACCTACGTTTAAGCGAATTGTCGGCGTTAATAATCCTGACGGTAGTTTCATACCCAACCCGCGCAGATCCCCAGGCGTGATGGCCAGTTGACTGCCAGGCGGTAGCTCGCCTTGAGACGCCAACTGGCTGGCAAGCTCCAGCATGGGGGCCAGGCGTTGGGTGTCGGTGGCGAGTACATCAAAGGCAACCGGTAGGCGTAAATTAGCATCATCGCCAGAGGTCAGCGTGACGTCCTGTTCATAGTTACCTTCCACAGGATCAACGCCCGGCATATCCAGCGCCCAGCGAAAGCCTGACATCTCCACCGGTGGCATGCCCGCAGGTAAGCCCAGCCCCATGGCAATGGTGGCCTGAACGGGCAGGCTACCGGCACCAAGGCTAGACGCAATCAGGCTGGTTAAATCGCTGGTGTCTAGCCCCGCATTAATGCTGTAAGGGCCAATGCGAACATCCTCAACCCCCAGAGAGGTCACCGCCAAACGAAACGCAAACAAACCGGTTTGGGGCAGGGCGAGACAACCCGTGAGTAGGCTGGCAACGCCAAACAAGGTCAGCCAGCGCCAGTAGCGAGCAATATAAAGCATAAGATAAGAGTCCCCTTAAGTAGGACGTAAGCAGTGGGGTAACGACGCTAAGTGTAAAGTGCTGATGCAAGCTTGTTAGCTTCGGGCTAATAAGCGCGGCTATTTGAGGGCTGAAGTCATTTTCTGTCAACAGAATTTACGTGTTCAAGCGCCTATTTAAGGCTAGAACCAAAACGCCCGCTTGATGATACAAGCGGGCGAATTCAAAAGGCAGCTAATAAGGCGTTTAACGACGGCTTTTACGCGCCTCTTTGGTGCGATTAAGCTCGCGCTTTTTAGCTTTCTCTTTGTCGCTGGCGCCCGCCATGTCATCGAACGGGTTACTGCCCGAGCGGAACTCAAAGCGAATTGGCGTGCCGCGTACCTTGAGCACCTTGCGGAAGGTGTTGGTCAAATAGCGACGATAGGCTTCTGGCAACGCCTCGGTTTGGTTGCCGTGGACGACGATAATCGGCGGGTTGCTGCCACCCTGGTGAGCCATCCGCAGTTTAATGCGTCGACCGTGCACCATCGGCGGTGGGTTTTGGCTTACCGCGTCCTGTAGCAGGGTAGTGAGGCGGTTGGTCGACCAGTGGGCGTTAGCGGCGTCAAAGGCGCGATCAATCGAGGGGTAGAGATCCCCCACTGCCGTGCCATGTAGAGCAGAGATGAAGTGCAGCTCGGCATAATCCGCAAAGCCCAGGCGGCGCTTCACTTCAGTGCGCATTTTATCCTTGGCTTCGGTCTCCAGGCCGTCCCACTTGTTGACTGCCAGCACCAGGGCGCGCCCGGTGGTCAACACATAGTCGAGCAGGTGCAAATCCTGCTCCACCAGGCCGCTGGAGCCATCCAGAACCATGATCACTACATGGGACTCTTTGATCGCATCCAGGGTCTTGATGATGGAGAATTTCTCGGCGATTTCACGCACGTTCTTGCGCCGCCGGATACCCGCGGTATCAATCAGTACATAGGGCTTGCCACGGCGCTCGAAGGGGATCTCGATGGCATCGCGGGTAGTGCCTGCCTCATCAAACACGACGACCCGATCTTCACCGAGAAGGCGATTGACCAGGGTTGATTTGCCCACGTTCGGGCGGCCAATCACGCCGATGCGAATACCTTTGCTACCGGTGTCCGCGGGAATGCTGGCATCGCGCTCCGGAAACGGTTCGAGTACCACATCGATCAGGGTGGAAACGTTGCGCCCGTGGGCGGCAGCAATTGGCCAGGGGTCGCCTAGGCCGAGCGACCAAAAGTCGCCCATTGCCGAATGCTCTTCTAACCCATCGGTTTTATTCACCACCAGCCAGGTTTTTTTCTGGTTAACCCGCAGGTGGTTGGCAATCGCCTGGTCAGCGGCGATAAGGCCGGCGCGAGCGTCGACCATAAACAGCACGATATCGGCTTCATCAATGGCGGCGAGTGACTGCTCTGCCATAGCGGCATCGATGCCTTCTTCGTCACCGCTGATACCGCCGGTATCAATCACGGTATAGACCTTATCGCCCAGCATGCCATTGCCGTACTTACGGTCGCGGGTGAGGCCAGGAAAGTCGGCCACCAGTGCATCACGCGAGCGCGTTAGGCGGTTAAACAGCGTCGATTTGCCCACATTGGGGCGACCGACTAAAGCAATGACGGGTGTCATGGAGTTACTTCCAGGGTTTCCAGGCGACCATTGTTGGCCTGGACATGAATGGTGCTGCCTTCAGTGACCGGGCGTACGCTGATGCCCGAGCTGTGCACGCGAGTGCGACCCACGATATCGCCTTCGCGAGCGTCGATCAGGTGAACATAACCTTCGAAATCGCCGAACACTAAACGGCCATCGGCGAAGGCGGGGGCGGTCAACCAACGATCTTCTAAATCGTCGTTGCGCCAAATTTCGCGGCCGTTGTTAGCGTCGAGGGCGACGACTTGGCTGTCATCGGTGACCACAAACAGGAAGTCGCCGACCAGAATCGGGGTATGGCGACTGGAGAGATCCGCTTCCCAAAGTACGTCGCCTTGAGTTGCTTCCAGCGCCACCACGCGGCCGTTATAGCTGGTCACGAACAGGCGGCCATCGGGGCTGATGATCGGCTGGCCGGAAAGATCGACCAGGCGTTCCACTTCACTACGCCCTTGGGGGGTGGCAATCTGCATTTCCCATAGCGGCTGGCCGCTGCGGTTATCCAGCGTGGCCAGGCGGCCATTGGCCAGGCCAACAAAGCTGACTGGATCAATGACCATCGGTGTACCGGTACCGCGCAGGGTGAGTGACGGCTGCGAACTGGTGTATACCCAGCGCTCTTCACCAGTGGCGCGATCCAAGGCAGTCACACGGCCATCGACACTTTGCACGACCAGCAGTTGCTGGTTGGCCTGGGGCGCGGCAAGCACTTCGCTGGATACCCGTGAGCGCCATTCTTCGCTGCCGTCACGTTGATCCAACGCGATCACTTCGCCGTTACCGGTGGCCAGATAAACCTGACCGGCAATTGCCGTTAGTGCGCTGGAAATAGGGGTATCAAGGTCGATTTCCCACTCGACGTCGCCGCTGTTGGCATCCATCGCCATCACCACGCCCTCGACATCGGCCGCAAACACGGTGTCGCCTTCACGGGAAGGCGCGATGGGGTAACGGGCATGGCCCAGGCCATCGCCCACATTGCGCCGCCACTGAGTTTCCAGCGAGGAGGTCTCGTCGAAACTACGCAGCTCTTTGGGAGTATAGGCAGGCTCGCCTTTACTCGCGCAACCGACCAGCAGTGCCAGCGACAGCGCGCCTAAGCTAGCGCGTACTAGCTGTTTCGTTGGGATACCAAAAGTCATTGTGTCGCCTCCTCAGCGCCGAGATCGTCAAGCTTGAACTGCACGCCGTAAAGCGGCTGGTCTTTGGTTTGAGACACTTCTAGAGCGGTTTCCCAGGCATCGCGGGCCGCCTCGGTGTCGCCTTGGGCGGCGAACGCATCGCCGCGCACGTTAGCTTTTTGGGCCGCTAGCGCATCACTAATCGGCTCGTCTAACAGCGCATGCGCCTGTTTAGGGTTACCGTCGGCAAGCTCGATACGGGCTAAACGTAGCCACGCCAAGCTTTGCACATAGCGGCGCGAGGAATCGGCTGCGCTTTCCAGTGCGGTGCGTGCTGCTTCCAAGTCGCCTTGCTGAACAGCCAAGCGGGCGTCGAGCAGCAGGGCGAGTTCGGCGTAGAGCGTATCGCCATGCTCGTCGGTCAGTTCGCTAACCATTTCCCGCGCGCTTGCTAGTTGCTCCTCGTCAAGCTCGTTGCCAGCGGTCATATTGACTAACTGCTGATAGCGCATGGAGGCCGCTTCAGCCTGGCCTTGCTGATAGTTCTGCCAGGCATTCCAGCCGAACACCCCGGCCGCCGCCAGGACAGCGCCTGCAATCAACGACATGCCGTTCTCTTTCCACCAGCGCTTGACGGCGTCTAGCTGTTCTTCTTCGCTTCTCAGCTCCACCACGGGCGGGCTCCTTTCTTCTAAAGTCGTATGTTTAGACCGTCGCATGCAAGCAGGCAGCCTGCAGGGCTTATGCGTTAGCCGTTAAAAGCTCGCCCAGCGTGCGGCCTAATGCGGCTTGAGGAACGCTTTGCTGTTCGCGGTCATCGCGCAGAAATTTGACCGTTGCCGACTGCGTCGCGATTTCATCTTCACCGATCAGTATGGCTATCGTAGCAGCGCTCTTGTCGGCTTTTTTGATTCGGCTTTTAAAGCTGCCGCCGCCGCAATGAAGCTGTAGACGCAGTTCAGGCAGCTCGCCACGCAGTTGCTCGGCCAGGGTGATCGCTGCCGTGGTGGCGGTATCATCCATGGGCAGCAAATAGACATCGCAGCCGCCAAGGGCGTTCTCAGGAATCAGTTCCAGGGTGTCGAGCAGCAGAATCAACCGCTCAATGCCCATGGCAAAGCCCACCGCTGGGGTAGGCTTGCCGCCCAGCTGTTCGACCAGGCCGTCGTAGCGTCCGCCTGCACACACGGTGCCCTGGCTGCCCAGCGCAGTCGTGGTCCACTCGAACACGGTGCGGCAGTAGTAGTCGAGCCCGCGCACTAAGCGTGGGTTGATCACATAGTCAATGCCTGCTGCTTCAAGCATCTTCGTGAGCTGCTCAAAGTGTTCCTGGGATTCGGCATCCAGGTGATCCATCAACTGCGGCGCGCCGTCGAGCATCTCCGCCATGGCCGGATTTTTGGAGTCGAGAATACGCAGCGGGTTGCTGGTCAAGCGGCGTTTGGAGTCTTCATCGAGAGCGTCTAGGTGCTGCTCAAAGTAGGCCACCAGGGTATCTCGGTAGGCTGCCCGCGCCTCTGATGAACCTAGCGAGTTTAGCTCCAGGGTAACGTGCTCCATCAAGCCGAGTTCCTGCCACAGGCGCGCTGAAAGCAAGATCACCTCGGCGTCGATATCCGGGCCATCAAAACCGAAGGTCTCGACGCCGATCTGGTGGAATTGGCGGTAACGGCCTTTTTGCGGGCGCTCATAGCGAAACATCGGCCCCTGGTACCACAACCGCTGAGTTTGGTTATACAGCAGGCCGTGCTCCATGGCCGCGCGCACGCAGCTGGCAGTGCCTTCGGGACGCAGGGTCAAACTCTCGCTGTTGCGATCGTCGAAGGTGTACATCTCTTTTTCGACGATATCGGTAACTTCACCGATAGAGCGTGCAAACAGCGCGGTTTGCTCAACGATAGGCGTGCGGATTTCATTAAAGCCGTAACGCAGCATTAGCTGGCGTACTTTGGCTTCAAAAAATTGCCAGCGTGGGCTATCGCTGGGCAGTAGGTCGTTCATACCACGAATGGCTTGAATTTTTTTAACGGCGGACTTGCTCAAAGAAAACTCCTTATTCTGCCATCAGGCGTGGCTCACCCAGGCTGGCAGCCAGCCCCAGCTAAACGCTGCGGGCAATCATATCGTCTTGCTGCTGCTGTTTTTCGCGCACTTTTTCGCGAATCAGCTGCTCCAGGTCATCTACCAAGTGATCGTTGCGCAGCTTGCTGGCGGGCTTGCCGTCGATATACACCAAGTTGGCGGGGCTACCGCCGGTCAGGCCGATATCGGTCTCCTTGGCTTCGCCGGGGCCATTGACCACGCAGCCGATCACCGAGACGTTGAGCGGTGTCATTACGTCTTCCAGCCGCTCTTCGAGCTGGTTCATGGTGCTAATAACGTCAAAGTTCTGGCGCGAGCAGCTGGGGCAGGCAATAAAGTTGATGCCTTTCGAGCGCAGCTTGAGGCTGCGGAGCATATCAAAGCCGACCTTGATCTCTTCCACCGGGTCTGCCGCCAACGAGACGCGGATCGTGTCGCCGATGCCGTCCATCAGCAGCATACCCAGACCAATCGATGACTTGACCGTGCCCGAGCGCAGACCTCCCGCTTCGGTAATCCCTAAGTGCAGCGGCTGCTCGATGCGTGCGGCAAGGTCGCGATAGGCGGCCACGGCCATAAATACATCCGAGGCTTTGACGCTGACTTTGAAGTCGGGGAAGTCCAGGCGATCCAGGTAGTCAATATGGCGCATGGCAGACTCCACCAGCGCTGCTGGCGTGGGTTCGCCATACTTCTTCTGCAGGTCTTTTTCCAACGACCCTGCGTTGACGCCAATCCGGATCGGAATGCCATGATCGCGGGCCGCGCTAACCACCGCGCGTACGCGGTCTTCACGGCCGATGTTGCCTGGGTTGATGCGCAGGCAGTCGACGCCGAGTTCGGCGACGCGTAGGGCAATTTTGTAATCAAAATGGATATCGGCAACGAGCGGTACATTGACGAGTTTTTTGATCTGACCAAAGGTTTCGGCGGCGTCCATATCGGGTACCGAAACGCGTACGATATCCGCACCGGCTTTTTCCAACTGTTGGATCTGGGCCACGGTCGCGGCGACATCCAACGTGTTGGTATTGGTCATGCTTTGAACGGCAATGGGGGCATCACCGCCCACCGCGACGTTTCCAACCTGAATCTGGCGGGAATGGCGGCGTTTTATCGGAGAAGGGGCGTGCATAAGACGGGTCACTCTCCCAAGGTGAATCGGGCAACATTGTTGGCGCCTGCGCGGGCGGGAAGATCAACTTCCTCGCCTTGGTAGCGCAGCTCAACGCCGGTGGCATTACCTACGGTTAAGCGAAACGGAGGCTCACCCTCGACGGTGGTCGAGGTGCCGGGCGTTTGTAGGCCCACGAAGACGCGCTGGTTGGTGGCATCAAAAATTTCCGTCCACGACTGCTCGTTAAACGTCAGTTCGAGGACGTTGGCGTTAGCGGTTTGCTCGGCGGCAGCGGTTTGTTCGCTATCAGTGTCGCTCTCTTCAACACTGTTTTGCTCAGGCCTGCTAGGCTCATTGCTATCGTCGGCGGTGCTGGCCGTATCGGTGGTGCTATCCAGTGCGGATTCATCGAGGCCTGTAACCGCGTCAACATCAGCTTGATCGTTGGGCGCTTGTTCTTGCGCAGCCGTCGGTGAAGGCGTGACGTTGGTGGCATTACTGGGCAGCGTCGCGCTTTCATCACCACTGGTGAAGCTTGAATCCGTACTCTCTGCTGTTTCAGCGGGTTCACTGGTCGGCTCTGCCGGGGCGGTAGCGGTCTCTTCCGGGGAGGTTGAGCCAAAGCCTGGCGGCTCATTGCCACCCCGGCTTTGCCACCACATCACGGTCACCGCGATAAGACCCACAATTACCAGCAAAGTCACCAGCTTGAACAGCCAGGCGCCAATACGGGAGGGTGGCCTAGCCGTGGAGACCGGGGTGACTTGGCGTTCGGTGTCGCTACCGCCGCTACGGGCTTGATAAGCTTCAAGCACCAGCCGGTCATCCATGCCCAGGTATTTAGCGTAAGAGCGCAGGTAGCCGCGTCGATAAGCGGCGACAGGGATCTCTTGGTAGTCATCCTGCTCAAGCCCTCCCACCACGGCGGGGCGCAGGTTGAGCGCCCGGGCCGCATCGGCGAGCGGAATACCAAGCTGCTCGCGCTGGCGAGCAAGAAGTTCGCCAGGAGAGGCGCTAGTGTTAGGGCTATCAATGACGTTTTCTTGTGACTGTGTATCGCTCATGGCTGAGCATCCTTCATTAAATAAGCGGTGATCAGGGCGTCAATCAGTCAGTCGTTGCCAAGCAGGCGCTGGTATTCGGCGGCGACGCTATGCTCGCCGCGTGAATGAGCGATATCAACCGCCATTCTTAGCGCTGCTTGGTTGGGCTCGGCGAGCTGTAAATAGGTTTGCAGCGGTGCCCAGGCCTGAGAGTAATTGCCCTGCGAATATTCGAGTTCAGCTAACATTAAATAGCCGCGTGAATTACGCGGATCAATACTTTGCGCGCGCTCCAATCGAGCGCGCGCCTTATCAAATTCTTCCAGCGCCAGATAACACTGCCCTAAATTAGTAAATAGCTGGGCACGGTTGGCGTACTGGGCATCCTGTGATGCGGTTTCTAACTGCTCACAGGCGGCGTTTAACTGGCCCTGACTGAACAAGAACGCCGCATAGTTGTTGCGGGCGCGGGTGAAGTCAGGCTCGGCATTCACCGCCTGTTGAAAATAGTCGTTGGCAAGTGCACTTTCGCCCTGGCGTTGATAAACCAGTGCCAGTGCTTGCAGCGCTTCTGCATGGTGTGGGGCAATTTCAAGTGCCCGATCCAGTGCGTTGAGAGCGCGGGGAAGATTATCGCGCTCTAAATAGGCGACGCCAAGCTGGGTATAGGCTTCTGCCGCCGCGGGGGTAGCTTGTGGTGAAAGGTTGTTGGACGAGGCACAGCCGGCTAGCCACAAGCTACCGATAAGCACGGTGAGCATGGGCACCCGCGATGGGTGTTGGCGCCTGCGGTGAGCGATCATGTAAATCCTCTTGTGGTGAACGTCCAACTGCGAGTAAGGCAATACATACAAACAGCAGTGCTAATCTAAATAAAAACCGTGACCATCAAAGCGCCGTGCCAAGCGGAAGTCAAGATAAGCCCGGTTTTCGACACTCCACCCCCTAGTCCGCGTCGAGCTGTACTGACTGGATATAGCGCGCGCTGCGTTTGGTGCGGTCTTTCACGCGACCAACGAGCTGGCCACAGGCAGCATCAATATCTTCACCTCGGGTTGTTCTAACCGTGGCGTTGTAGCCTAAATCATACAACCACTGCTGGAAGCGCATAACCTGATTACGCGACGGTTTTTCGTACCCAGAGTTTGGGAACGGGTTAAACGGGATCAGGTTGATCTTACACGGCAGCTCTTTAAGCAATGCAGCAAGCTGCTCGGCGTGCTCCTGCTGATCGTTGACGTCCTTGATCAGCGTGTACTCAATGGTGACCTGACGATTGTCCGGGCATTTGGAAAGGTAGCGGTGGCAAGCATCCAGCAACGCGCGAATATTGTACTTACGGTTGATGGGCACCAGCTCATTGCGCAACTCGTCCGTAGACGCATGCAGCGAAATCGCCAAGCTAACGTCCATTTCATCGCCGAGCTTGTCGATCATCGGCACCACGCCAGAGGTCGACAGCGTCACGCGGCGCTTGGACAGGCCATAGCCGTTGTCGTCGAGCATCAGCTTCATGGCAGGTACAACGTTATCGAAGTTGAGCAACGGTTCGCCCATGCCCATCATCACTACGTTGGTCACCGGACGGTTCGCCGTATCACGCCGCGGGCCAACGCTGCGCTGAGCGACCCATACCTGGCCGATAATTTCAGCAGCGGTTAAGTTGCGCTGAAACCCCTGCTTGCCGGTGGAGCAGAAGCTGCAGTCCAGCGAGCAGCCGACCTGGGAGGAAACGCATAGCGTGCGGCGCTTACCGTTCTCCGCCGGGATCAGTACCGTTTCTACATAACTGCCGTCTTCCACTTCCAGCACCCACTTACGGGTGCCATCGCTGGAAGTACCCTCATAAATCACCCCTGGGCCACGAATTTCTGCCAGCCGGGCCAGTTTTTCACGCAGTGCTTTGGAAAGGTTCGTCATGGCAGCAAAGTCATCGCTGCCTTCCTGGTGAATCCACTTCATTAGCTGCGCGGCACGGAACTTCTTTTCGCCGATCGACAAAAAGAAGGCTTCCATCTGCTCACGGGACATGCCAAGCAGGTTTTGACGCTCAGGCGTCGCTTTTGCAGCAGGCTTGCTGGCGGCGTCAGTATGTGGGGCGGGCGTGTGTTGGGCTACAGTGGTGGTCATGGCGGTCAGCGTTATAGAAAGGGGCGGGGGACTAGCCCCCGCAAAATGGCCGGCAACGAAAGTTGATTCGGCGGCGCTACCTTAAAGGCTTAGCGCGGGCAGATTTCGTCGTTGCCAAAGAAGTAGCTAATTTCGCGCTCAGCGCTTTCCGGAGAATCAGAACCATGGACAGCATTGGCGTCAATTGTTTCCGCAAAATCGGCGCGAATAGTGCCGGGTGCCGCTTCTTTCGGGTTGGTCGCACCCATCAGGTCACGGTTTTTAGCGATGGCGCCTTCACCTTCAAGCACTTGTACAACCACCGGCCCAGAGGTCATGAAGCCAACCAGGTCTTTAAAGAACGGACGCTCTTTGTGTTCTGCGTAGAAGCCGCCAGCCTTCTCTTCAGAGAGATGAACCATTTTGGCTGCGACGACTTTTAGACCCGCTTTTTCGAAGCGAGCAATGATGTCACCGATAGCATTCTTGGCAACGGCATCAGGCTTGATAATAGAAAGAGTGCGTTCAGTAGCCATGTAAATGGTCTCCTTAAAAAGGCTTAAGCAAAAAGTGCCGCCCTAGAAGGCCAGGGCGGCCCAGAAAATGATTCAGTTAATAGCGCTTCGGCAGCTAGCGTTTTTAAACGCTAATGTGTCAAAAAAGCATGCGGGCGTAACCCGGCTGCCTGCGCTTGTGTATCCAGGGGCGTGATTATAGCGCTTAAGCCGGGGGATGAATACCGGCGATGAAGCTGACCAAGCAATGCTTAGACGGTAAAGCTCTCACCGCAGCCACACTCATCTTTGACGTTAGGGTTGTTGAAGCGGAAAAAGCGGTTCAGCCCTTCGCTGACGTAATCCACTTCGCTGCCGTTAAGCATCTCTACCGCATCGGGAGTGACATAGACGCTGGCACCGTGGGCTTCAAAATGGACTTCTTCGTCGCTGACGGTGTCGGCAAAATCGAGCACGTAGCTATAGCCAGAGCAGCCGCTTGGCTTGACCGAGACGCGCAGGCCGAGGCCTTGGCCGCGCTCGTCGAGCACGTGGCGGATCTGTTGTGCGGCAGCCGGGGTAATATTGAGTGTTGCCATCATGAGGCGTCCTCCTTAAAAATAGTCAGCTAGTCAGCCGCTTGACGGGGCGGTGTACGTAAACCGCTCACCGCATGGCGTATGAGCGTTAGCGCATGATCAATGTCGGCTTCGGTGGTAAAGCGCCCGAAGCTAAAACGCAGCGATGAGAGCGCCAGCGAGCGTGGTGTGCCGATGCCGAGCAGCACATAGGACGGGTCGACGCTGGCCGAGTTGCACGCCGATCCGGTGGAGACCGCTACATCGCGCAGCGCCATCAGCAGTGACTCGCCGTCGACACCTTCGAATGCCAGATTGAGAATGTTGGGTACTGCTCGCTTTTCAGTGTCATTCAGCGGCGTGTTCGAGAATACACCGTCAAGTCCCTCCAGGCCACGCAGAAAGCGCTGCTGCAAGCCCATAATATGGGCGTTGTCTTCGTCGTACTGCTGCTGCATCAGTGCAAAGGCTTCACCCATGCCAGCAATTTGGTGTGTCGGTAGGGTGCCTGAACGCATACCGCGCTCATGGCCACCGCCATGTATCAGCGCCTCAACGCGGATGTCCGGGTGGCGCTTCACATAAAGCGCCCCGACGCCTTTAGGGCCGTAAGTTTTATGGCCGGATAACGACATCAGGTCGATCTGCTGAGCCACTACGTCTAAGGGAATACGCCCCACCGCCTGGGCAGCATCCGTATGAAACGCCGCGCCAAACTCATGGGCAACGGCCGCTAGAGCCGAGATATCGTTGATACTGCCCAGTTCGTTGTTAACCGCCATCAATGAAACCAGCGCGGTGTCATCGCGCATCGCTGCGCGCAGCTGTTCGGGGTCAATACGGCCATCCTGGCCCGGCGTTAGCCAGGTAACCTCAAAGCCCTCTTTCTCCAGCGCATGGGCAGTGTCAACGATGGCTTTATGCTCAATCGTCGAGGTCACCAAGTGTAGGCCACGCTCGCGGTTGGCGCGCATAAAACCAATCAGCGCTAGGTTGTCAGCTTCTGTGGCGCCGCTGGTCCAGACGATCTCTCTCGGGTCGGCGCCAATGGCATCGGCCACCTGGCGGCGCGCCTGCTCAATCACCTGCTCTGCCTGCCAGCCCAGCATATGGCTGCGCGAAGCCGGGTTGGCAAATAGCTGGTCAACCGTCAGGTAGCGTTGCATAACCTCAACCACGCGGGCATCCGCCGGCGCGGTGGCGGCGTAATCCAGGTAAATGGGCAGCGTGGGTGTGGTCATCGTTACGTTCCAGCGGTTGATCGATCAAGGTAATCGGGTTTGTGTCGTGGGGTCAGGGTGAAGAGGCGAGAATGCCTGCCTCGGCACGCTGTTTCTGTCGCGACGCAATACGTATGACATCAGGACGCAGCATCAGTTGTGCCAGGGTCATATCGTCAAGAAAATGGCGTATCTGCACGGAGAGCTCGCACCACAAATGGTGGGTCAAGCAGGTGTCACCCTGTTGGCAGTCAGAGAGCCCCTGGCAACGGGTGGCATCAACGCTTTCATTTACTGCGTCAATCACCTTTGAAACGCTAATCGCGTCCGCAGGCTGCGAAAGCAGATAGCCGCCGCCTGGGCCGCGCACGCTGTTGACCAAGCCTGCACGGCGCAGGCGAGCAAAAAGCTGCTCTAAATAGGAGAGCGATATCTCTTGACGCTGGGAGATATCGCTTAGGCTGGTCGGGCCGTTGTGGGCATGCAAGGCTAAATCGAGCATGGCGGTAACGGCGTAACGGCCTTTAGTGGTCAAGCGCATGGCAAGCCCCTCGACGCTGAAAGCTCAGCGCACTAACGGCAAATGTGCTGCCATTATGGGAAAACCTGAGTGCTTTGGTCAACCATTACGCGGCGGCAGCGTTTCTTCCTCGGCTGATGGTGGAGTGGCCGAGTGCTTGCCAACGCCGGTGCAGCCGGTATCGTTCTCGTCCAGAATATCGGCAAAATCTTCATCGCGCAGCGCCGGTAACTGGCCGTCACGGTAGTTGTCATCTAGCTTACGCAGGGTAGAGCACATGCGCTCAATGCGCTCATCCACGGCGTGCATATGGTCGAGCATTGCCTGCATCGAACGGGCTACGGGGTCGGGCATGTCCTGGCTGACGCCGTAGGCGTCAAAGCCAAATTTTTGGCAGATGGCTTCGCGTCGGGCGGGGTCGACATCCAGTGCTTCTTCCACATCGGGGTCGGCGCGTTTAACGATTTTACCGGGAATACCTACCACCGTGGCGCCCGGCGGTACTTCTTTGGTGACCACGGCATTAGAGCCAATTTTCGCTCCAGCGCCGACCGTAAAGGGCCCCAGTATTTTGGCGCCCGCACCGACAATCACGCCATCCCCCAAGGTGGGATGGCGCTTGCCTTTGTTCCAGCTGGTGCCGCCCAGGGTGACACCTTGATAGAGCGTTACGTTATCGCCCACCAGCGCCGTTTCGCCAATCACCACACCCATGCCGTGATCAATAAAAAACCGCCGACCAATCGTGGCGCCAGGGTGAATTTCAATGCCGGTGAGCCAGCGTGAAAACGTCGATAGCGTCCGCGCTAGCCACTTGAGGTTTTTTTTCCACAGCCAGTGGCCGCAGCGATGCAGCAGGAGGGCGTGCAGGCCAGGGTAGTTGGTCAGCACCTCAAGAAAGTTACGTGCGGCCGGGTCGCGGTCAAATACGCTGTTGATGTCTTCACGTAGACGTTGAAACATGAGGTGTTCCTTGGCGTTATAAAGGCGGCGTCTAGCTATTGAACTATTAGAACGGATTTTTGAAATATCGCCGGTTCTTGGAATATCAATAGAGAAATCACGTTAGCAGAATAGCGAAGTTGGGGCACGCAGCATCAACTTCAAGTTTAGCGTTTCCTGCCTAATAAATTACGGCTTGGGTGGCTTGGTGTTCGCCGCCTTTTCGGTAGCCGACAGAATTCCACGCAAAATATTCATTTCCATGCGTTCTGGGCGAGCGCGCAGGTACAAGCGGCGCAGTCTCGCCATTAGCTGTCGCGGCTGATCAGGGTCGTGGAAGTCAATACCAATCAGCGTGCGCTCTAAGTGCTCAAAGTAGCGCTCTAGCTCGGCGTGGGTGGCCAGATCATCGTCATCATTTGGCACAGTTGGAGGTGCATCCGCTTGGCCATCTGATTGGCTTAGCCACGCCATGCGACACTCATAGGTAAGCACCTGAACCGCTGCGGCCAAATTGAGTGAGCTAAAGTCGGCATTGGTAGGAATATGCACATGTGCGTGGCAGCGCTGTAATTCAGCATTGGTAAGGCCGCTGTCCTCGCGCCCGAATACCAGCGCCACGCGGGACTCAGCAGCCTGACACTCGGCGGGCAGCCAGTCAGCTAACTCCCGCGGTGAGAGCATCGGCCAGGGCAGAGTGCGTGAGCGTGCACTGGCGCCCACGGCCAAAGTGCAATCAGCTACCGCCTCTTCCAGTGAGGCATGCACACTGGCTTGATGAAGGAGGTGGTCAGCGCCGGAGGCACGGGAAATGCTGTCCTGGGTAATCACTTCACAGCGGGGGGCAACGAGGGCTAAATCTGTCAGGCCCATATTGTGCATGGCGCGTGCCACGCCGCCGATATTGCCGGGATGGCTGGTGCCGATAAGAACAATGCGAATGCGCTCAAGCATGATAAGGCTCGGTGAATAAAGAGGGTGGTTATTATCGCGTAAAGCGCGCAGTCTAGCATGAGTCGATGGCATGCCCGAGAGTGGTCTGCTAGAATTGCGCGCCAAAGGCGGCACCTGCGCCTACTTATGCTCTATGATTAGCATTACGTTCTTTAACATCACTGTCACAAGGCCCAACCATGAATCCGATGGTCCAATTTACGCTGCGCGCTGCGCGTAGCGCTGTTGAACACTTCCTGCGCGTGCGCGAACGTATTGAGAACGCGCACGATGAATTTAACCTTGACCGCCTGCTCGATGAGACAGCGCGCAAGGCCGAAGCGACGATTGTTCAGCAGTTGGAACGCGGTTATCCCCAGCACGGAGTTACCGGCCGCTTTACCCCGCACCGCGCGGGTGAAGGCGAAGGCGCGGATATCGTCTGGAAAATTGAACCGATGCACGGCTACTCCAATTTAGCCGTTGCCGGCAAGGGCTTTGCACTCTCAGTGGTGTGTCTTATCAAAGGTCGTCCCGAACACGCGGTGATTATCTGTCCGTTCGCCGACGACGAATATATCGCCAGCCGTGGCCGCGGCGCCCAGCACAACGACAAGCGCATGCGCGTTAGCAAGCCTACCGCCATCAGCGGTACGCGTATGGCCATGAGCCTACCTGAAGTTTGGCTGCGCCCGCGCAATTTACCTGCCTATTTGACCGTTTCCCAGCAGCTTGCCCCGCAGGTAGAGAATCTACTGGCCACCGGCTGTGGGCTGCTGGATTTGTGCGAGTTGGCCACTGGGCGAGTGGATAGCGCTTTTGTACTCGGCTTGGAAGAGCAGGATATGCTGGTAGGCACTCTGTTCCTGAAGGAGGCGGGCGCCTTGATGGGGACGCCGGACGGCCAGCCCACGGTGAAAGTGGAAGGGCAGCTAATGGCAGCCGGGCCGCGTCTCTATAAAGCGCTGATCAAGCAGCTCACGCCGCACTTTTAAGTAGCAATGCTAAGCTGTTAAAGATAAAAGCTTTACAGACGACCGTTTTTTTAAAGACAAAAAAAGCCCCTGCTGGATTCCCAGCAGGGGCTTTTTTGTAGGCTAAATAAGAGGAGTATAGAGATGCGCCGTTAAGGCAACTCTTCCTCTTCTTCGTCGAACTCTTTCTTGGTGGGAATCAAATCTTCCCGCGACAGCTTCAGTGGTAGCAGTAGCGCCGCAGCAATATAGATAGACGAGAACGTACCCACAACGATGCCGACCAGCAGCGCAATGGCGAAATTCTCAATCATATCCCCGCCCAATAGCAGCAGAGCGAGCAGTACCAGAATGGTGGTGCCCGAGGTTGCCAAGGTGCGCGAGAGCGTGGCGTTAATCGCTTCGTTGAAGATCTGCGGCATATCGTCGATACGCGAAGTGCGGATGGCTTCGCGGACGCGATCATAAACCACGATGGTATCGTTCAACGAGTAGCCGATAACTGCCAGGATGGCTGCCAATACGGTAAGGTCGAAATCGAGCTGAAACAGAGCGAACACG
Organism: Vreelandella sp. 2A-K22; assembly: GCF_054065485.1. Lineage (NCBI taxonomy): Bacteria > Pseudomonadati > Pseudomonadota > Gammaproteobacteria > Oceanospirillales > Halomonadaceae > Vreelandella > Vreelandella sp. 2A-K22. The sequence goes on from NZ_JBSUGC010000007.1 coordinate 26,239, forward strand.
CCCACTACGATAATCACATCGTGCAGCAGTGCCAGCAGTGCGCCAATCGCAAACTTGTACTGAAAGCGGAAGGCCACATAGAGCATGACCACGCCGAGCGCTACCAGCAGACCCAAGCCACTCTGGTCACGCAGTTGGTCACCTACCTGGGAACCAACAAACTCAGAGCGAACAAGGTCAACGCTATTACCACTCGCGCGTAGCAGGTTTACTACCTCGCCGCCTACATCAGCGTCAAACGCCTGCTGGAGACGAATCAAGACTTCGGTTGATGCCCCAAAGGTTTGCACCGAGACATCTTGAAAGCCGCTCTCTTCGAGCAGCACACGAATAGCGTCCAGGGAGGGCGCAGCGCCGTAGCGCACCTCAATCAGCGTACCGCCAGTAAAGTCCAGCCCTAGGTTGAGCTGCTGGAACAGGATGGCGCCAATCGACACGATCAGTAACACAGCGGAGACGGCAAACGCGATGTTGCGCCGTCCCATAAAGTCGATTCGCAGGTGTGATAGGGGTTTCATTACCACCTCTTCAGTTCTGGGCTAAGCACGTGGTTTAAATTCATGCTTTTCAAATCCACAGCTTTTTGACGGGTTTGCTGCCATAGGCCAAGTTGACCATGGCGCGAGTCACCATCAGAGCGGTGAACAGCGACGTCAAAATGCCGATAGAGAGCGTGACGGCGAACCCTTTCACCGGGCCGGAGCCAATCGAGAACAGGATAACGGCCACCAGCAGTGTGGTGATGTTAGCGTCGACGATGGAGGTGAAGGCGCGCTCATAGCCGGCTTGGATCGCTTGCTGAACCGACATGCCGTTACGCAGCTCTTCACGTATTCGCTCGAAAATCAGCACGTTGGCATCTACCGCCATGCCCAGTGTCAGTACGATACCGGCAATACCTGGCAGCGTCAGCGTGGCGCCCAGCATCGACATCACTGCGACCAACAGCGTTAAGTTCAGCGCCAGGGCGATATTGGCAAACACGCCAAACACCTTATAGCGCACCAGCATAAACAGCACGACCAGCAGCAAGCCAATCTGTACCGAGAGCAGGCCCCGCTCAATGTTTTCAGCGCCCAGGCTTGGCCCAATGGTGCGTTCTTGGACGAAGTAGATGGGAGCCGCAAGGGAGCCCGAACGCAGCAGCAACGCCAGCTCAGCGGCTTCTGTCGGCGAATCCAAACCGGTGATCCGGAAGCTGTTGCCAAGCGCACTTTGAATAGTGGCCAAACTGATCAGGCCGCGCTCAACGTAAGGCTCGCGCTCAATGGTCTCTTCGCCCGTTTCCGGGTCGACCACCACGGTGTCTTCACTCTTATGCTCGATGAACAGCACCGCCATATTGCGACCAATGTTGGTGCGTGTGGCGCGGTTCATTAGCGTGCCGCCGGTGCCGTCCAGATCAATATTGACCTGCGGGCGACCATTCTCATCAAAGCTGTTGCTGGCACTGGAGACGCTATCGCCGGTAATGATCACGTCGCGCATTAGCTCGGCAGAGCGCGAAGGCTCATTTCGGAAGGTGAGGGTTTCCGTTTCGTTATCCGGCGTATCGTTGCGCGCTTCCAGGCGGAACTCCAGGTTCGCCGTTGCGCCGACAATACGCTTGGCCGCCACGGTGTCCTGGATGCCCGGCAGCTCCACCACGATCTGGTTGGGGCCTTGGCGCTGCACCATAGGCTCAGCCACGCCCAGCTCATTGACCCGGTTGCGTAGGGTGGTCAAGTTCTGGTTAATCGCGTAATCCTGAATTTCGTTTACCGACTGATCGCTAAGCGTCATTACCAGCGTTGAAGCGCGGCCATCGCCTTCACTGCTGTATTCAAACTCAGGAAAGTCACGGCTGATCAGGCTGCGGGCTGTGTCGCGGTCTTCGGCGCTGGCAAAATCGATCGACAGCGTGCGCTCCTCGATATCGGTATTACGATAGCGAATCCGCTCGTCGCGTAGCAGCTCACGCATGGCGCTGGCGTTGACTTCCAGGCGCTGGGTAAGCGCGGCTTCCATATCCACTTCGAGCAGGAAGTGCACGCCACCGCGCAAATCAAGGCCCAGCGTCATGGGGGAAGCAGAGAATGCCTGTAGCCATTCTGGCGTTGCTTCGGCGAGGTTTAGCGCTACCGTCGCATCATCGCCTAAAAGGTCAGCGGCAATGTCGCGAGCAGGCAGTTGATCGTCATCGTGGCGTAAACGAATAAGCCACTGCCCGTTCTCTTCTTCGAGGGCTTTGATCTCAATATCGTTTTCACTGAGCGCGGTTTCAACACGGTCTATCTGACGCGCATCCAGCGAGTCGCCTTGGGCGCTGCTAATTTGGATGGCGGGATCTTCGGGGAATAGATTGGGAAGCGAGTAGATAAGGCCAACCACCAGGACGACCAGTATCAGCAGATACTTCCACAGGGGGTAACGGTTGAGCATGCAAGCCCTGCCTTCAATTACAAACGGAATGCTGTGCACGGACACGCCGCGCACAGCAAAGTTCACCATCATTCATACCATGTCACCCCTGCCGGGGTGGCTGGCACTGGCTCGGCAGGGGTAATACAAGGTTTAGATGGACTTGATGGTGCCTTTAGGCAGTACGGCGGCAACGGCGTTCTTCTGCACGTTAACTTCGGTGCCTTCAGAGATCTCGATGGTCAGGAATTCGTCGCTCACCTTAGTGATACGACCTACCAAACCGCCGCCAATAACGATCTCATCGCCTTTGTCCAAGTTGGTGACCAGCTGCTTGTGCTGCTTGGCGCGCTTGGCTTGCGGGCGCCACAACAGGAAGTAGAAAATCAGCACGAAACCGACCAGCATGACGATTTGCGCAATACCACCGCCAGCAGCGGCTTCTTGGGCATGGGCTGGTGAGATGAAGAAATCCAGCATTGCAGAGAACTCCTGAGTTAGAAAAGCTTAGGTTTTTAGATGCTTGGTTTTTGAAAGCTTGGTTTTGAAAACATGGTTTTTAAAACATAGCCAAACAGTTTAAACCACGCGCCAAGGCGCGTGGCGATTAATTCGTCAGGGCTGGCTTAGCGGAGGCACTGGCAAGCCACGCCGTGCATAGAAGCCTTCCACAAAGGTCGTCAATGTACCCGCTTCAATTGCCGCGCGCAAATCGGCCATCACACGCTGGTAGTAACGTAAGTTGTGGATGGTGTTGAGCATCGAGCCGAGCATTTCATTGCAGCGATCCAAATGGTGCAAGTAGCCCCGTGAGAAATTCTGGCAAGTATGGCAATCGCACTCTTCATCGAGCGGGCGGGTATCAAAACGGTGCTTGGCGTTACGAATTTTGACCGTGCCTTCCGAGGTGAACAGGTGGCCGTTACGCGCGTTGCGGGTGGGCATTACGCAATCGAACATATCCACACCCCGGCGCACGCCTTCCACCAGGTCTTCGGGTTTGCCGACGCCCATTAGGTAGCGAGGCATCTCATCCGGCATCCAGGTGGGCAGGTAGTCGAGCACCTTGATCATCTCTTCTTTCGGTTCGCCGACGGAAAGCCCGCCAATCGCCAAACCATCAAAGCCGATTTCCAGCAGCCCTTTGAGCGAGCGTTCGCGCAGCTCTGGGTGCATGCCGCCCTGGATAATGCCGAACAGCGCGGAAGGTGAATCGCCGTGGGCATCCCGCGAGCGTTTGGCCCAGCGCAGCGACAGCTCCATGGATTTCTCGGCTTCGTCAAACGTGGCCGGGTAGGGCGTGCACTCGTCAAAGATCATCACCACATCGGAGCCCAGCGAACGCTGAACCGCCATGGACTCTTCCGGGCCCATAAAGACTTTGCTGCCATCCACCGGCGAGCGGAAGTGCACGCCCTGCTCGGTGATCTTGCGCGTCTCACCGAGGGAGAAGACCTGAAAACCGCCGGAGTCGGTCAGAATCGGTTTGTCCCACTGGGCGAAGTCATGCAGGTCGCCGTGAGCTTCAATCACCTCGGTGCCAGGGCGCAGCCACAGGTGAAAGGTGTTGCCGAGGATGATTTCGGCGCCGATCTCTTTGACGGAATCGGGCGTCATGCCTTTCACCGTGCCGTAGGTGCCTACTGGCATAAACGCCGGGGTCTCCACTGTGCCACGGGGGAAGTGGAGGCGGCCACGGCGCGCACGGCCATCGTCGGCCAGGCGCTCAAAGCGCATAAAGCATTCGTTTCGCATATAAAGTAACTCGTTAATCTCGTTCGTTTGGCGCGACGGGTGCAGGGCAAGCGGGTCAACAATCAGCAGCAATACCTAGCGGGTCAACAGCATGGCGTCGCCATAGCTAAAAAACGCATAGCGCTCGGCCACTGACCGTTGATAGGCGTGCATGATGGTGTCATAGCCCACGAAGGAGGACACCAGCATTAGCAGCGTCGATTCCGGTAGGTGGAAATTGGTAATTAAAGCATCCACGCAGCGCCACTGGTAACCGGGGTAGATGAAAATGTCGGTATCGCCACTATAAGGCGCGATCTGTCCGTCGCTACTTTTCATGCAGGCGCTTTCCAGGCAGCGCACGCTGGTGGTGCCCACTGCCACCACCCGCTTGCCTGCTGCCAGGGTCTCGCGCACTTGCTGGCAGGTAGCTTCCGTGACCTCAATCCACTCGCTGTGCATATGGTGTTCAAGGATGTTGTCGACGCGCACCGGCTGAAAAGTGCCCGCGCCCACATGCAGCGTCACAAAGGCACGGTTAATGCCTTTATCTGCAAGGGCGTCCAGCAGTGGCTGATCAAAATGCAGCCCGGCGGTCGGCGCCGCTACTGCACCATCACGCCGGGCATAGACGGTTTGGTAACGCTCACGGTCGCTGAGTTCGTCTTCCCGGGTAATATACGGTGGCAGTGGCATATGGCCGTGCTTTTCAAGCAGCGCGATCATCGGCGTATCGCCTAAAAAGCGCAGCTCGAACAGGGCATCACGGCGGCCTTCTACGATGGCGTGAATATCGCCCTCGAAAATCAGCTCGGTGCCGGGCTTCGGCGACTTACTCGAACGAATATGCGCCAAGCCACGGTGAGTATCCAGCGGGCGCTCCAGTAACATCTCCACTTTGCCGCCGCTGGCCTTATGGCCGTGCAGGCGCGCCGGAATCACCCGGGTGTCGTTAAACACCAACAGGTCGCCGGGCTCCAGAAGCTCAAGCAAATCGGGAAAGCGGCGGTGTTCCAGCGCGCCGCTCTGGCCATCCACGCACAGCAAACGGCAGTCGCTACGCTGTTCAGAAGGGTAGCGAGCAATTAATTCGTCGGGTAGTTCGTAATGAAAATCCGCGCGCTGCATGGCGTATAACTCTTAACGTTGATCAAACAGGCGGCATAGGATAGCGCTTTGGCTGCATAAAGTCAGTCAATGTGATTGACCTACCTCGACATTTACGTATAATGCGCAGCCATTGCCGGTGTGGCGGAATTGGTAGACGCAGCGGATTCAAAATCCGCCGCCTTTACGGGTGTGCCAGTTCGAGTCTGGCCATCGGCACCAACTTTAAAATCAGGCACTTAGGTGCCTTTTTTTGTGTCTGCAATTTGAGTTTTTCCCTCCTAAGTGCCCGAATGTGTCAACAAAGTGTCAGCGGAGAGTTCGGCGCTTACTTTCTCTCACTAGCCAAACGCTCAGCCGCGATCTGATGATAAAGACTCGCGAGTTCCGCACTTTTGGCATCTTCGTGCCAGCTAGCGGCGTAGGCTTGGGCGCGTTCGGCGAGCTGTTGGCGCAGGGTGTCATCGCTTAGCAGGCGGTTGACCTTGGCGGCGAAGTCGTCATGGTTATCCTCGGCGATTAGGCAGCCTTCTCCTTCTTTTAGTACATCCAGCGTGCCCATCATGGCGGTGGAAACCACTGGCGTGCCTAGTGCCATCGCTTCCAGCAGTACCAGCCCCTGGGTTTCCGTGCGTGACGCAAATACAAAAACGTCGGCGGCGCGGTAGGCGGCTTGCAGCGGGCCGCTGCGGTTGAGATAGCCGAGGAACAGCACCGATTCTGCCACGCCAACTTCCTGGGCGCGCCGGACAAGCGAGTCATGGGCTGGGCCTTCGCCGGTAATGATCAGCCGGGTGTTGGGGTGTTCGGCTAATACCTTGGGCAGCATATCGATCAGAAAATCGATGTTCTTCTCAAAGGCGGCGCGGCCTACATAGAGCAGCAGGCGCGCATCTGTAGGTAGATCGTAATGAGCACGAAAGTCGCTATCATCCTGGGCTCCCTGAGAGTGGCAGAACGACTCCAGCGACAAACCGGTGGGAATGACCGTGGAGGGCATGGTCACTCCGTAGCGGGTAAGGGCTTCCTGCATTGCTCGTGAAGGAGCGACCAAGGCGTCGAGCTGCTGGCACTGGCGCACTGAAAGCCGACGCGCGGCCAGCCTCAGCCAACGTCGTGGAAGCCAACGGATATAGTGGTGAACATACTCCTCAAACAGGGTGTGGTAGGTCGCTACCACTGGAAGCTCAAGCCGACGCCCCAGCGCTACACCGGCATAGTGGGCGGTAAAGGGGGTGTGGACATGAATAAGGTCAAAGGCTTCAGCGGCAAGCTGCGGTGCCAGGGCGATCAAGTCCCGGTAGCGCATCATGCGATCCTCCGGGTCGCCGGGTACCTGGCGCGAGCGGATGCGCAATACGCCCGGTTCGTCTACTTGGCCCACAGGATAATCGGGGCAGATCAGCATGACCGAGTGGCCCAAACGCTCAAGGGCGCTGCGAAAACTGGCGATAGAGGTGGAAACACCATTAACGCGGGGGAAGTAGACATCCGAAATCATCAGTATCTTCATACCCCTCAACGGCGTCTCGGTCGTTGACGCCGCTGAGTGAAGCAGCGTTAAAGTTGGCGCTAGTCGTGCTTCGCGTTCAGCTTTACGCTGTAGGTGTAGGGCATTGCCGTTGGCTAATTGAGTGAGGGCCGCGACTTCCTGGTCACTGAGAGGAGAGTTGAGAGAGGGGCGTCGGCGCTGTGGCATGTTGTTTTGACTCTTGTGGCAGCTTACGAATAAGCTATCTTGAGTCCATGACTGGCGGATGACAGCCAGCGCGCTTAGATAAATACCGTGCACTTACCGGGAAGAGCGTTAGCCCACAGTTGGCTTCACTCTCGCTTTTTGTTGCTTAGCCGTTTTATAGTGCTGGAATAGCATTCGATGTACAGACGGTACCCCACCATGGCCCATTTTGAGCTGCATAGCCGCAATTTAGCCCAAGAGCAGGTGGCCCATACCCACGACTTCCATCAACTTATTCTAGCTACCTGTGGTGTTACAGAGCTTTCGATGGAGGGGCAAGGGGAAAGGGTGACCGCCCGCCGTGGGTGTCTGATTCCCTCGTCGCGCCACCACGAGTACCAGGGCGATGGCAGCAATCGTACCTTAGTGTTGGATATACCCGTTGCCCAGTTAGCTTCGCTTGAGAAAGGCAGCGAGATTGAGCGCCTGTTCGATAAACCGCGTTTTTTCAGCGTCCCCCCCGCGTTAAACCAGCTTACCCACGCCCTGGCGAATCAGCTTGAACAGTGCCCCGCGCTACAGAACGAAATTGCGATTCTGCTGTTACGCGCGCTGACCATGTATCTGCATGACACCTCTTCCACAGCGGTTGGGCAGTTGGGCCAACACTGCATCAGCGAACGCCTGGATCTTGCGCGTTTGGATGCCTGGTTGGATCAGCACCTGGCCGATGAGATCCGCGTGGAGCAGTTAGCTGCTTTGTGTGCCTTGAGCCCAGGCCACTTTCACTCCTGCTTTCGCGAGCTGACTGGCGTAACGCCGCTGGCCTATGTACAGCGCAGACGCATAGAGCATGCCCGCACCTTGGTTCGCCATAGCACACTCAGCCTGGGGCATATCGCCATGCTGGTTGGCTTTCGCGATCAAGGCAGTTTTTCCCGCGCCTATCGGCGTTATTTCGAGCTTTCCCCTTCTTCAGATCGTTAGGCCCTCATCTGACCGCTAGCCCCTCGCCGAACCGTTAGTGATAAAATTTTCTTGCCTGCATGACTTGCGGGCAAATCTATCTCAGCTTCGGGCAAGTAATTTGCCTGCTAGCGCTTTAGTCTTTGACTAATCCCTTATATCAAGACCCTTTATATCAGCAGCACCGCTTTCAAGGAGCAACACCATGGGCGTTACCTATCAAGACAGCAATGCACGTATGAGCCAAGTGGCGATTCACAACGGCACCGTTTACCTCGCAGGCCAGGTTCCTCCTGATGCCACGGCGGATATGCGCGGCCAAACCGAACAGGTGCTGGCGCGTATCGATCAACTGCTAGCCCAAGCGGGCACCTCGAAAGAGCATCTGATCTCAGCGCAAATCTGGGTTACCAGCATGGCGGAGTTTGACCAGATGAACGCTGCCTGGGACGCCTGGGTCGTGCCCGGTCGCCCACCTGTGCGTGCAGCGCTTGAAGCCCAGCTCGCCAAGCCCGAGTGGAAAGTGGAGATCATGGTGGTAGCCGCGCTGCCGGAGGCCTGATATGCGGGTTGTTTCTGCCGAAGAGGTCACTCGCCACCTAACGTGGGATGGCTTGATCAAGCGGCTACACACGACGTTCGTGAATGGCGTGGAGTCTCCTCCCCGCCATCACCATGCGATGCACCGGCCAGATGGCGAAGCCACCATGCTGCTAATGCCCGCCTGGGAAGCGGCGGGTTACATCGGCGTGAAAATGGTCAACGTGTTTCCGCAAAACGCCGACCACGGTATCCCGGCGATCTCTGGGCTCTACTTGCTCAGCGAGGGCAAGCACGGCCAGCCGCTGGCCTGTATCGATGGCAGCGAGCTAACCCGGCGTCGCACGGCGGCGGCCTCCGCGCTGGCCGCTCAAGCCTTGGCCAATGAAAACGCAGAAACGCTGCTGGTGGTGGGTACGGGGAAGTTGGCGCCTATGGTGATCGAGGCCCACGCCAGCGTACGCCCCATCAAACGTGTGCTGATCTGGGGCCGCAATCCCAGTAAAGCGGCGGCGATTGCCGACGAGTACGCCGAACGCTTCGAAACCCATGTGGTGGAGGAATTAGCGGATGCTGTCGCTGAGGCGGACATCATTAGCTGCGTAACGCTCTCCAATCAGCCGCTGATTAAAGGTGAGTGGCTAACGCCCGGCACTCACCTGGATCTGATCGGCGCGTTTCGACCACAGATGCGCGAAACCGATGCACTGTGTCTGCGTCGCTCAGAGGTATTTGTGGATACCTACGCCGGTGCCAAAGGCGAGGCGGGCGACATCCTGCAAGCCATTGAAGAGGGCGAATTCCAGTTCGACCAGATTCAGGCGGAGCTTGCTGAGGTGCTAGCAGGGACTAGATCGGGGCGCTCCGCACCGGATGCCATCACGCTATTCAAATCGGTAGGGGCTTCGCTGGAAGACCTGGCCGCTGCCATTGAAGTGTGGGAGTCGCTTCTCGAATAACCATAGCTTTTTCAGGAGACATAGTTTTTTCAACAGATATGGTTTTTACAACAAAAATAGTAATCACCACATCGTCACCGATCAGGTGGCAACGCCAGTCATAACGAAGACCGACTAATAAACAAAATGAGGTGTGTTATGAACGCAAAAAAATCAGTATTTTTCGCCGCCCTGGCGGCGCTCCCGTTGGCTATTGCCAGCGCCAATGCCCAAGCGCAATCCTATGAAATGGTGATCGCCACGCAGTTGCCAGAGGATATGAGCAATAACGAAATCTATCCGGCGCTGGTGCATTTCAAGAACCTGGTGGAGGCGCGAACCGACGGGGATCTTGAGGTCACGATCTTCGGCGGCGGCCAGCTAGGCTCCGAGGTGGAAAACGGCTCGGAAGTGCAGGGGGGACGAACGCTACAGTCGACGATTATGTCTGCCGGGGCGATGTCATCCTTCTACGAAGACTACCAAGTAGTCACGGCGCCTTTCCTGTTTACCAACTGGCGTCAGGCGTGGAGTTTCTTTGATAGTGAATGGTTCGCCGACTTTATGTCCGGCACCGTCGAAGCCGCTGATATGCGTTATTTGGGCACCTTCGACGATGGCGGTGGCTTCGTCGCCTTCACTAACAACGTGCGCTTGATTGAGACCGTCGAAGATTTAGAAGGCCTCAATATTCGTACTGAAGAGAACCCCGCCCACGTGGCGATCATGCGCTCGCTAGGCGCTTCGGCCACCCCGTTGCCCTGGGGCGAGCTAATCACCGCGCTGGAAACAGGTCTTGCCGATGGCCAGTTCAATGCGCCGGTGCTCAACACCACCTTCAACTTCGATGCGGTGACTGACTACACCACGCTCACCGGGCATGTGTATAACAGCGCCCCCTGGGTGGTTAGTGAGTCCTGGTACCAATCGCTGCCCGAAGAGCATCAGCAAGCGGTGATCAGCTCCGCCCGGGAAGCGATTCAACTGAGCCACGGCATGTCTGGCGCACTGGCTACCGCAAGTTGGGTGGAGTCCTGTGAACGCTTTGAAGAGTGCTACCTGATGCCCGACGCTGAGCGTGAGCGGATGGCGGAAATTGCCCGTCCCGCTTGGCAGGAGTGGATCGTCGATGACTTCGGCATGGACGAAGCCCGCGTACAGGGGCTGCTTGACGAAGTTGAACGCGTCGGCCAGCAGTTGGCAGAAGACGACTACCGCATTTATGGCCAATAAAACCTAGGCCAATAAAGCTGGGTCAAAAAAACAAGGCCAATAACGGTTAGCGAACGATATACGCTGGGGCAATGTGAGGCCCCAGCGTGAGGAAAAACCATGGGCGTTTTAACTCCTTTGCGCCGCTTGAGCGATCTCGTCAATCAGGTGGCCATCGTGGTGTGTGTGGGCTGTATCCTGGCGATGCTGGGCATATCGTTCACTGCGTTTCTCTACAAGCTGATCACTGGCAGCACGCTTAGCTGGACCTACTCGCTGGCACGGCTGTTTCTGCCCTGGATCGGCTTTCTCTCCATGACGATTTCGCTGCGCTATGGCGAGCACGTCGCCATGACCCTGCTGGTTCGCAGCTTGCCCAGAGTAATGGTGCAAGTGGCTGCCGGGCTCTGCCTGGCGGTGATTGGCCTGTTTGCACTGATGCTGACGTGGTACGGCTGGGATTACTTCGCCAGTGCCACCCAGGTTTACATGGTCTCTGATCAAATTCGTATTCCCAGCAAGGTGACCGCTATCGTGGTGCCTCTCAGTGGCGTCCTCATGCTGCTGCATCTGGTGCATGGCTTTGCCCTGCTGGAGCACTTCATTGATGAGCAGGACGTGATTAGCGAACTCATCGACACCTCTGACGGGGAGCACCGCTCATGACTCCTGCAATTATTGCGTTTGTCGTGCTGCTGTTTATCGGCGCGCCGGTAGCGGTGGTGATGGCCATGTCGGGGTTGGCGGGTGGTTTTGCCATCGGCGGCGAGCGCATGCTCGGCATCATTGCCGACCGCATGTTCTCCGGCGTCTCCGGCTTTCTGCTGATCGCCGTGCCCTACTTTATTTTTACCGCTGAGCTGATGAACCAGGGCGGGCTGACCCACAAGCTGATCGCCTTCAATAATGCGCTGTTTGGCCGGGTGCGCGGGTCACTCTCCCATGTGAATATCTCGGTCTCGGTGTTCTTTGCGGGACTCACCGGCGCGGCGGTCACCGATACCGTCGCCATCGGCAAGATCATGATTCCCGAGATGAAAAATCAGGGCTACGATGCCGAATACGCCGCTGCGGTTACCGCCTGTTCCTCCATCATCGGGCCGATTATTCCCCCAAGCGTGGTGATGGTGGTATACGCAACACTGCTGCGGGATATTTCGGTAATTGACCTGTTTGCCGGAGGCATTATTCCTGGCCTGTTGATGGCGCTGGCGCTGCTGGGCGTCAGCTTCTTCCTGGCCTGGAAGCGCAACTACCCGAAACAGGCTCCTACACCCTTTAAGGCGGCCATCATTGCACTGTTAGTCGCGCTGCCTGCCATGGTGGTGCCGCTGATTATTCTTGGGGGGATTCTCTCGGGGCTCACCACGATTACCGAAGCCTCGGGCTTTGCGGCGGTTTACGCCATTGTGATTGGCGTGGTCTTCTACCGTAATCTTACCTGGCGCAAAATTTGGGATGCGCTGGTGACCACGGTGCGCTTCTCCGGCGTGGTGTTTTTTCTACTGGCAACCTCGGCGGTATTGGGCTGGTTCGTCACCCGCTCGGGCATCGCCAGGGATGCGGCCAGCATGATCACCACTTTCAGCGATGCGGCCTTTGTGCAACTGATGCTGGTGTGTCTGCTACTCTTGGTGATTGGCACGGTGATGGATGTGCTGCCCGCACTGGTGGTGATTGCCCCGGTGTTGGTGCCAGCGATGATCCAGCTGGGCTTTGACCCGCTCCACTTCGCGATCCTGATGATCGTGGTGCTCAATATCTCCAACGTGACACCGCCAGTGGGGATGACGCTGATGACCGCCGCGCGAATAGCCGAGGTGCCTTATGAACGGGCAATCGTGGCATCGCTGCCGTTTTACGTGTCGTTCCTGGTGGTGATTGTGTTGCTGGCGGCGTTTCCGGCGCTCTCTACCTGGATTCCGTCACTGCTGTAATTTAGCTAAGGACTGCGACCCATGAAGTGTTTTTATCACCCTGATCAGGCGTTGCATGCGCCGCCGACCTTTCTGCTGCGCGGCCAACCTGCGCCTTCGCCGGAAGGCCCGGTGCGCGCTGAACTGCTTACCCAAGGGCTGGCAACGGCAGGGCTGACCCTGTCCACACCTGCCGAGGCGGATTCGCCTAAGCTGCGCAAGCGCCTGGAACAGATTCATACGCCGCGCTACCTGACGTTTTTGGACACCATTTACGCTCGCTGGCAGGCGCTGCCGAATGCGGCGGAAGTGGTTGCGCCCAACATTCACCCCTGCGGTGGCGGCCACCACTACCCGCGCCACCCGATCGGGCAAGCGGGATGGCATTTGCACGATATGGCCTGCCCGCTAAGCGCGACCAGTTTTCAAGGCGCGCTGGCCTCGGCCGCTAGCGCTGAAGCTGCAGCAGAAGAGGTGCTTAATGGCGCGTCTACAGCCTACGCATTGTGCCGCCCGCCGGGTCACCATGCCGGGCCGGAGCGCGCTGGGGGCTTTTGCCTACTGAACAATTCAGCGCTGGCCGCCACGGTGCTGCGTGAACGCTTCGCCAAAGTAGCGATCATCGATGTGGATCTGCATCACGGCAACGGCACCCAGGATATTTTCTATCACCGCAGCGATGTCTGGACGGGCTCGCTGCACGCTGACCCTAGTGATTTCTACCCGTTTTTTTGGGGCGGTGCTGATGAAGAGGGCTTTGATGAGGGCGTAGGTGCTAACGTTAATCTGCCCTTACCGGTAGGCAGCGACGGGGAGGTTTATCTCGATGCCCTGGCGATTCTGATTGATCACCTACAGCGCTATGAGCCCGATGCCGTGGTGGTAGCGTTAGGCTTGGATGCCCACAAAGATGACCCGCTAGCGGGGCTTACGGTAGAGACCGAAGCATTTATTGAAGTGGGTAAACGCTTGGCAGCGCTCTCGTTACCCATGATGATTGTTCAGGAGGGAGGCTATCCCACCGAGCACCTAAGCGCCAACCTGACCGCTTTTATGCAGGGCTTCACGGCATGAGCAGAACCTGTTTCTATTGGCACGAACGCTGCTTTTGGCATGATCTGGGCGCGATTGGGGTATTTTCCGCGCCCGGTGAATTTTTACAGCCCCAAGCCGCCTCGGAAAGCCCGGAAAGCAAACGACGGCTGAAAAATATTCTTGAAGTCAGTGGGCTGATTGACGAGCTGAGCGTGGTTAAACCTCCTGCCGCTTCGATGGAAGATCTGCTGCGTTTTCATACCCCACGCTATTTGGATGAACTGCAGACAGGGGATAAAGCCCGGGGCGGCAACGGCGGCGACTGCGCACCTTACATGCCCGGCAGTTGGGCGGCAGCCACGCAGTCCGCTGGGCTGGCCATTGCCGCCGTTGAGGCTGTGGCGCAGGGCGAGGTGAGCAACGCCTACGCCCTATGCCGCCCGCCGGGGCACCATGCCGAAGCCGACCAGGGCCGTGGGTTCTGCCTTCTGGGCAATATCCCCGTGGCGGTAATGCGCGCCCGGGCCTTGGGGCAGGTTATCCGTGTGGCGATACTCGATTGGGATGTTCACCACGGCAACGGTCAGCAGGCGGCGTTTTATGGCGAGCCCAATGTGTTGACCGTTTCACTCCATCAAGCGGCGAACTACCCGCTGGAAACCGGCAGCTTTGACGAGCAGGGCGAAGGCGCTGGCCTGGGTGCCAACCTCAATCTGCCGCTGCCACCGGGCTGCGGGCTAGGCGCCTATGCCTACGCCATGGAAAAACTGGTGCTGCCTGCGCTGGAAGCCTTTAACCCCGAGCTAATCCTGGTGGCCTGTGGTTACGACGCCTGCGCTAAAGATCCCTTAGGCAAAATGCTGCTCAATAGCCAAGCATTCGCCACCATGACCGCTCAGCTTAAAGCGCTGGCCGAGCGCTGCTGTGGAGGCAAACTGGTATTTATTCACGAAGGCGGCTATTCGGAAGGCTATGTGCCGCTCTGCGGCCACGCGGTGATCCAAACCCTGGCAGGCAGCGCCACTGCCGTACCCGACCCGCAAAACGATGAAATTGCCGCTTGGGGCTATCAGGCCCTGCAACCGCACCAGCAGGCCTTGATGGATAGCTGGAGCCAACAGTGGGAGCAAGCAAACCGATGACACCGCTTTATGATCGCGATGGCTGGATTTGGCAGGACGGCGAGTGGCGCGCCTGGCGGGACGCCAAAGTGCACCTCTTTACCCATACGCTACATTACGGCATGGGCTGTTTTGAGGGAGTGCGCGCCTACGCTGGCCCCAGCGGCACGTATCTATTTCGTGCTGCTGAACATACCCGCCGCTTGGCAGAAAGTGCCCATTCGCTGGATATGCCGCTACCGTTTAGTGAAGCGGAGCTGATTGATGCCCAGCGCGAGTGCCTGACCAAAAATGGCCTGAGCAATGCCTACCTGAAACCTACCGTGTTTTTTGGTGCAGAAGGTTTAGGACTACGCGCCCAGGGGCTGACTACCCACGTCATGGTGGCCGCCTGGGATTTGGGGCCCTACATTTCACCCCAGGCCGCCACCCACGGTTTGCGCGCGCTGACCTCTTCCTGGGCGCGCCATCATGTCAATATCAGCCTGTGTCGGGCAAAAACCAACGGCCACTACGTCAACTCGATACTGGCGCTGAATACGGCGATCAAGGCTGGGTTCGATGAAACCATCATGCTCGACCCGGAAGGCTATGTGGCTGAAGCCTCGGCGGCTAACGTCTTCTTGCTCCGCGATGGCGTGCTGCACACCCCGGAAGTGACGTCCTGCCTGCAAGGTATCACCCGGGATAGCGTGATTCAGCTGGCGCAAAAAGTGCTGGGTATTGAAGTGCGCGAGCGGCGGATCACTCGTGATGAGCTCTACACTGCCGATGAGGCGTTCTTAACCGGCACCGCTGCCGAAATACTTCCGCTTCGCGAGCTGGATGGGCGTCGCATTGGTGGACGTGTTGGCGCACCACCCGTCAATGAACCCATCAGCCCCGACAGCGTCACTGCTCAACTGCAGGGCTTATATCGCCAGGCGGTGCGCGGCGAGCTGGACGATTTCAGGCATTGGTTAACGCCTTAGGGCTATTGTGGCGGGCAATCAGCATGCCCCGGTGCGAGGGCAGGTTTCCGCGAGGGCGCTGTGAACCCGTCCATGGGCGCTACTTTTGTCATCCATGACAAAAGACTCTCGCTCCAACCTGCCCTCGCACCTAGCGATCAAATTCACTAATTTAATCAGGCGTGCTCTTTAATAGCCTGTTCAAGGGCTTCCAATCTTCCCGGCTCCAGCGCTGCTTGTACCGCCGTAATGCGTATTACATTGGCCAGCTCAGGGTGCGCGAGTCGAGCGACTAAAACGCCTTCGGCGAGCAGTTGCTGGTGTACCTCGGCAGCGAGGTCGGCGCTGGGCAGGCGGATGCCGATAAAGTTGGTGGCGCTGGGCAACACATCGGCCCCTAGGGCGCGAAAGTGCTCCGCCAACTGCTCCCGGCGGGCTTTTACATCAGCAACGTGCTGGTGCACTTCGTCAGGATGGTCGAGTACCACTTCCGCTGCGGCCAGGGTCAATGACGATACCGCGTAGTGAATGCGCACCTTCATCATCATCGCCAGTACTTCAGGGTCGGCGATGGCGTAGCCAATGCGTAGGCCCGCCAGACCGTGAGCCTTGGATAGCGTGCGTAGGCGAATCACTCCCGGTATTGCTTTAGCAGCGAACTCGCTACCCGCGTCATCGCGGAAATCCCCATAGGCTTCGTCCAACAACAGCCAGCAGGTATCGGGCAGCGCATCGCGCAGTTTGAGGATGGCGCTGTCGCTATGTAAGTGGCCGCTGGGGTTGTCCGGGTTGGCCAGATACACCAGCCGCGCGTTTTCCTGATGCGCCGTTGCTATAAGGGCTTCCAGATCGGGGGCTAGCACGCCTGGCGCTTCATAGTAGCTGGGTTCAATCAGGCGGCAGCCCTGGCCTCTGGCAAAATAGCCCAAGGTGGGGTAGGTACCTGCAGTGCTCACCACGGTTTCACCCGGTTCGCAGGTGGTGCGCAGGGCCAGGGCGATTAAACTATCGGCACCGGCATCTACCAGCATCGTTTCCAGCGGAATACCTTGCTGAGCACTCAAGCGCTGGCGCACGCCCAGCGCTTCGGCATCGCCGTAGCAGTAAACGTGTTCGGCCAGGGCATCGCCAAAGTGTTCGCGCAGGGCGCGGTGGGGCATATCCAGGCCTTCGTTAGAGCCCAGCCGGTGGGGGATCTCCTTGCCAATGCGGCGCTCTAATACTTTGATACCTGGGAAGGGGTTATGCGGGCCTTCCCCAGTTAAGTGCTCGGGATAACGGGGCGTACTTTGGCAAGGCATGGTAAGTCCTAAAACAGTGTTAATGAGTAACTTGAAACGTTTATTGAAGCACTTTTCCGCGATTAAGCAGATTAAGTGGGTCGAGCGCTTGCTTGAGGGTATGCATCAGCTCGATCTCGGCACTGGAGCGACAGGTGCTCAGCCAGGGGCGTTTCTCCAGGCCAATGCCGTGTTCTGCGGAGACTGAACCGCCCAGTGTGGCCAGCGGCTGGTAAACCATGGCTTCAACCTCTCGCCGAACTTCGATCTCAGCACTCCCCACGCTAACGGAAATATGCAGGTTGCCATCGCCGAGATGGCCAAATACCACCAGTTTCGCCTCTGCCCAGCGCTGGGTTAGCTGCGCTTCCAAGGCATTGGTGTAGCGCTGCATATCGGCAATCGGCAGGCTGACATCGAAGGTAAGCACCGGCGCCAAGCCTTTGACCAGCCCCTCAATATCCTCACGAATCGCCCATAGCCCATCGCGCTGGGTAGTCGACTGTGCAATCACCGCATCGACAATCAGCTCGCTCTCTAACGCGCTTTCTAATGCTTCGCTGAACTGAGTGGCATTGCGCTCGGCGTCGCTGCCCAGTGAATCAATGATCACATAAAACGGGTGCTCGGTGGCAATCGGCGGGGTGTGGCGGCCCAGGGTTTCAGTGAGCAGCCGGTAGTGGTTTTGCCACATCACCTCAAAAGCACCCAGGCTGCCGCCAAGCGCTTTGCCCATATGGCTGAGCAGCCCGGTAAGCGCCTCAAATGAAGGGCAGGCCACCATCGCCGTTTGCTCGCTGGGGGTCGGTGGCTGCAGGCGCAGTACCGCGCGGGTCACAATCCCCAGGGTGCCTTCGCTACCGATAAACAGCTGCTTCAAATCGAAACCGGCGTTATTTTTCAGCATGTGGTTCATGGAGCTAACCACCCGGCCATCGGCCATGACCGCTTCCAGGCCGAGCACCTGCTGGCGCATCATGCCGTAGCGAATCACCCGCACGCCACCGGCGTTGGTGGCGATATTGCCGCCAATGGTGCAACTGCCCCGAGCGCCGAGATCCAGCGGGAACTGCAGACCGACCTCTTTCGCGGCTTCTTGAACCCGCTGCAGCGGTGCCCCCGCCTGCACGGTGAGGGTGCCGCCCACTTGATCAATCTCTTCAATCGCGCTCATACGTTCCAGAGAAATCACCAGCTCATCCGGGCTAGCCTCTGCACCGTGCACCAACCCGGTTAATCCGCCGTGGGTGACCACCGGCTGCTGCAACTCATAGCAGGCGCGCATCACTGTGGAAAGCTGCTCGGTATCCGCCGGGCGAACAATCGCCCCAGCCTGGCAGGGCGCACCGGTCATCCAATCCACGCGGCGGCTGTGCACATCGTCGCCGGTTAATACATGGCCAGGGCCAACAATGGCGCGCAGCGCCTCCAGGGTTATTTGCATGTGTTTTCCTTAGCTTGTCTTTCTCATTTTTTCTTGCCTATCCGATAAATTACGCTGTCGCTGCCACCGGGGCTTCGCGGCCGGGAATTGCCTTGAGCAGCGCCTGGGTATACGCCTCTTTTGGGGCGAGGAAGATCTGCTCGGCGCTGCCTTGCTCGACGATGCGGCCATGCTGCATCACCACTATGCGGTCGCAGATATGTGCGGCGACGCGCAAGTCGTGAGTAATAAACAGCAGCGAAAGCGACAGCCGCTGCTTCAACTCTTCCAGCAGTTCCAGTACCTGGGCTTGAATCGAAACATCCAACGCCGAGACGGCTTCGTCCGCCACGATCAGTTCGGGGTTGAGCGCCAGCGCTCGGGCAATGCCGATGCGCTGACGCTGGCCGCCGGAAAATTCGTGGGGGAAGCGTTCCACGGCGCTGGCGCCCAAGCCCACCATGTCGAGCAGCTCGCCCGCCTGTTTAAGCGCCGCGGCTTTGGGCGTGCCGTTGGCAATTGGCCCCTGAGCAATCGCCATGCCCACTTTGGTGCGTGGGTTGAGCGAGGCGTAAGGGTCTTGAAAGATCATCTGTACCCGGTGGCGTTCCCGGCGCAGCGCATCGCCTTTGAGCTGGGAAAGGTTCACCCCATCCAACAGCAATTCACCGCTATCGGGGTGCTCAAGGCGTACCACGCAGCGCCCTAGGGTGGACTTTCCAGAGCCAGATTCGCCTACAATCCCCACCGTTTCGCCGCGGGCTAAGGTGAGCGAGACATCCTCTAGGGCACGCACTTCCCGGGAAGGTTTAAGGAATCCGCCCCGGGAGCGAAAGACCTTATTGAGCTGCTTGATCTCCAGCAGCGGGGCGACTTGGCTGGTTTCACGGTGGGGCGGCACCGCATTGCTGGGAATCGCGGCAATCAGCGCTTGGGTATAAGCGTCTTGAGGGTTCTCAAGCACCGGCTTGGCGTCCCCCAGTTCGACAATCTTGCCGTGGCGCATGACGCAGACGCGGTTGGCGATTTCGGCCACCACGCCAAAGTCGTGGGTGATAAACATCACCGACATGCCGCGCCGCTGCTGTAGGTCGCGAATAAGCTCCAGAATCTGCGCTTGCGTGGTGACATCCAGTGCCGTGGTAGGCTCATCGGCAATCAGCAAAATGGGCTCCAGCGCAAGCGCCATGGCGATCATGACCCGCTGGCGCTGGCCGCCGGAAAGCTCGAACGGGTAGGCGCGAATGGCCTTCTCCGGCTGGGGAATACCCACTTCGATCAACAGCTCCAGCGCGCGGGCCTGGCGCTCTTTGGGGGTGAACTGGCCGTGTGCCTCGAACACTTCAGCAATTTGCGCACCAACCCGCATCAGTGGGTTAAGGGCGGTCATTGGCTCCTGGAAGATCATGCCGATTTTTAGCCCACGCAGGGCGCGGTGCTGCTTTTCCGTTAAAGTGAGAAGATCCTGCCCCTCGAACAGTATCTCGCCATGGGTGGCGTTCACGCCCTTGGGCAGCAGCCCCATCACGGCGTTGGCGGCCATTGACTTACCGGAACCGGACTCACCCACCACGCACATGATTTCGCCGCGCTTCACCTCGTAGCTAACGTCCTCCACCGCCAGAGCGCGATCCGCCCCTTTGGGGAGCGCAATGTTCAGATCGCGAATGCTGAGGACGGTGTCAGCCGATTGATTCTCTGTAATGGGCATATAAAGTCCTTAGCGCTCACGTGATAGTTTGGGGTTCAAAGCGTCGTCTAACCCTTCACCCACCAGGTTTAACGCCAGTACGGTGAGCAGAATCGCCACGCCAGGGAAGAAGCTCAGCCACCACGCCTGGCGAATCACCGTGCGCGCTGCGCCTATCATATAGCCCCAGGACATCACGTTCGGGTCGCCCAGGCCGAGAAAAGACAGCGCCGACTCCAGCAAAATCGCGGTGGCCACCATTAGCGAGGCCAGCACGATAATCGGCGACAGCGTATTGGGCAGAATCTGACGCAGAATGATCGTGCTATTGGACTGGCCGACCAAGCGCGCGGCTTCGACATACTCGCGGTTGCGCAACGACATAAACTCGGCGCGCACTAAGCGGGCCACCGGCGGCCAACTGACAATCGCAATTGCCAGCACAATCGAGGTGATGCTGGGCTGCATGATGGCTACCAGCACAATCGCCAGGGCGAAGTTGGGGATGGTCTGGAAGAACTCGGTAAAGCGCATCAATATGTCGTCAATGAGGCCGCCGTAGTAGCCTGCAATGGCCCCCAAGGGAACGCCAATCAGCAGCGCCACGCTGGTGGATACCAGCCCGATCAACAGCGATACCCAGGCGCCGTGCATCAAGCCTGAGGCCACGTTGCGGCCCATGGTGTCGGTGCCCAGGGGAAAGCCATCCTGGGAGAGCGGCGGCAGAAAGGGGCGCTGCACCATGCGCCAGGGCGATTCAGGAAACAGCAGCGGTGCCAGTATCGCCATAGCGATAATCAGCAGCAGGATGATCAGCCCGACGAGGGCGCCACGGTTTTGCGCAAAGCGTGCAAAAAAGCTCATGCGGCCCCCTTCTTGATGCGCGGATCAGCCAGGCTGTAGACCAAATCGGTGATGATATTGAAGACGATAACCAAGGCCGCCGAGAAGAAGAAAATGCCCAGCAGCAGGTTGTAGTCGCGCTGTTGCAACGCTTCGAACATCAGCCGCCCGATGCCGGGCCAGGCAAACACGGTTTCGGTCAGGATGGCGCCTCCGACCATCTGCCCCGCCTGCAGGCCGGCTAACGTGATGATCGGCAGCAGGGCGTTACGCAACACATGGCGGCGCTGAATAATGCTGGGCTTCAAACCTTTGGCGCGGGCGGTTTTGACGTAATCCTGCTGCGCGGCATCCAACATCGAAGTGCGCGTCATGCGGGTGTAAATCGCCATAAAAAATAGCGCTAAGGTGGTCGCCGGGAGCACTAAGTGCTTGGCAACATCGAGCACCAGCGCAAACCCCGTATGGCCTGCCCCCACGGTGTAGAGGCCGTAGGCGGGCAGCCAGCCCAGGTAGACGGAAAACACCACCACCGACATCAGTGCGACCCAGAACAGCGGCGTGGCGTAGAACACCAGCGCTAGCGCCATGATCAGTGATCCAGAGGGTTTCTTGACCCGTGCCGCGGCCATGGAGCCCGCCACGATGCCCAGCACCAACGAGAGCACGAAGGCAGTGCCAGTCAGCAATAGGGTGGCAGGTAAGCGATCCATAATCAGATCAAAGACAGGGACGCCCAACCGGTAGGAGTAACCGAAGTCGAGCATGGCGATACCTGATACATAGCGCCACAGCTGCACATACATCGGCTGGTCGAGCCCAAAGCGCTCGCGCAACTGGTTGAGAAACTCCTGGTCGGCAGCACCTGCTTCACCGGCCAGAATGGCGGCCGGGTCACCTGGGGCCAGTTGAATCAGCAGGAAGTTAAAAATAACGATTAAAAACAGCACAATCACGGCTTTAAATAGCCGCATCAGAATGAGGCGCGCGTAAACCATAAGTCGTTTTCCTGACTAATACCTTCAAGACATAGCTAAAAAACCCAGGTAGCTCGCGCTACCTGGGTGGCTTGGGTTTAGCGATCTAGCCAAGCATCTTTAAAGCCGTCGTTAACACCCACGCCGGAAGTAACCAGGTTCTGCACATCGCAGCGATACAGGGTCGGGAAGCCCAGTTCCATCAGCCAGCCAACGGGCACGTCTTCATGGAGGATTTCCTGTACTTCGCGGTAAAGTTTTTCGCGCTCTTCGTCGGGGAAAGCCGTGGCGGCCTCGTTAAACAGCTCGTCGACGCGCTCGTTTTCGTAGCCTTCCACGTTATTCCAGGGCGAGCCCTTGGCAATGTTGTCGGAAAGGTAGGTGCGTGAAATACCCAGTGCCGGGTCGCCATACTGGTAGAGATAGGTAAAGGCGAGGTCGTAATCCCAATCGCCCAGGCGCTGGTTCCAGCCGCCTACGTCGGTGGCTTGGGTTTCAACGTTAATACCCACTTCACGCAGGTTCTGCTGTACGGCTTCGGCCCAGCGCGTCCAGGTTTCGCCATAGGGCAGCGGCAGAATGGTGATCTCTTCGCCGTCGTAGCCCATTTCATCCAGCAACTCACGGGCGCGTTCGGGGTTGTGATCGTAGGGTTCCAGGTCGTCGTTCTGGAAGCGCGCATTGGAGCCAAAGGCGGAGAGCGGAACATTGCCCAGGCCGTTCCACAACACATCTTTGGCGAACTCGCGATCCATGGCGTACATCACCGCCTGACGGAAACGTTTATCCGCAGTGGGGCCTTCGCGGTTGTTCATCCACAGCATGGCAAAGGGGCTGAAGTATTCGTGGCCCTCTTCGGTCATGCAGACGTTATCCATCTCGGCCAGGCGGGGAATATCGAAGTTCTCGACGGTACCGCTGGGCAGCACGTCGATGGTTTCATTTTCAAAGGCCACAGCACGGGAAGCGCCATCGGGAATGATGTGCCAGTTAACGCCATCCAGGTAGGGCAAGCCCTCTTCATAATAGTCGTCGTTTTTAACCAGTTCGATCACCGTGCCGCGTTCCCAGTTGGAGAACTTAAACGGGCCGGTACCGATGGGGTGGTCGTTGTGCTCGTTATCGCGGAAGTCGGTGCCCGCGTAGAGGTGCTCGGGCACCATGGTGAAAGTGCCCGCCTCGAAGGAAAGCAGGAAAGGGCCGAAGGGTTGGGTCAGGGTAAATACGACGGTGTGGTCGTCGGTGGCTTCGATGCTCTCCACGTGCTGTAGCACGGCGCGGGCGCTGGGGTTCAACTCGCGGTGGAAGACATCGGCGGAGAACACGACGTCATCGGCGGTAAAGGCTTCACCATCGTGCCAGGTAACGCCTTCACGCAGGTGGAAAGTGTAGGTGCGACCATCCTCGCTGACCTCCCATGACTCCGCCAGTTGCGGCATGGGCTCTAGGTCGGTGGTATAGCGCAACAACCCTTCGTAGATATTGCCTGCCACGGTGCGGGTAGGGGCGTTTTGAATCATGCCCAGCACCAGGCCTGGCGGCTCGGGCTGAATGATGGTGTTAACGACACCCCCTTCTTTAGGGTCGTCTGCCATAGCGGCGGAGGTAAAAGCGAGTGCTGCAGCGGAAATAGCCAAAGCTAAAGGTTTTTTCATGTTTCCTGCTCCTCGGTTATTAGCACGTAATGAGGTTACGTAGTCGTTAGGCGAGCGAGGCGTGTCAGACCCAGTTGTGATGTTTGTTAGGGATCTGTTTTGACCATAGCAGTACTTGGTAAAACTGTCGACAGTCGGCAATCGTTCGTCGACAAGTGGCTTTTTTTCGTCATACTGGGAAGAACACGTCATATCCCATGAGTGAATGCGATGGCCTCACCAACGGCGGCTCCCAGGGCCTTTATCCAGCAGCAGAACCTGGTCGAACAGGTGGCTGACTATTTAACCCAAGCGATTATTCAGCAACACTTTTTACCCGGCGAACGGCTCTCGGAAGTGCAGCTCTCCCGCGACCTGGGTGTTAGCCGTGCGCCGGTGCGTGAGGCCGCTCGTTTGCTGGAAAGCCGTGGTTTATTGATCTCGAAACCGCGCCGAGGCTTCTTTGTTCGCGCGTTGAATGCCGTTGAACTCGAAGATGTGTTTGATTTGCGGCTCTGCCTTGAGCGCCACGCGATCGAGCGCCTGGCAGAACGCTATACCGCCGATGCCCAGCGTGCACTCAAGCAGCAAGTAGAGGTGCTATGTGAAGCGGCAGCCGGGAACGATGGCACCCGCCGCATCGAGGAGGATTTGCAGTTTCATCGACTGATGCTGCACTACGCAGGTAACGAGCGCCTGCTGCGCGCCTTTGACGACCTGTCCCATGAGCTGCGCCTCTGCATCACCCTAATTACCAAAACCCATGAAGCCCCCGACACCATCGCCACCAGCCACTTTAAGTTGCTCGACGCGCTGGATAGTGGCAGCCCTGCTGCCTGCCGTGAGGCGATTGACTACCACATAGGCGTTGCCCGCGATTTCGTGGTCAAGGGTGTGGGCGAAACCGGAGATAGTGACGATGAAGACGTTCTGCCACGCTGACCAACTGCTTCATCAGCCGCAAACCTACTTCTCCCGTGGCAAGATGCGCACACCCCAGGAAGTGCCTGAACGCGCCACGCACCTGCTGGCCGCCGCCAAGCAGCTAGGGTTTGATATTCAAGCGCCCGCGGATCATGGCGTGGCACCGTTAAGGGCGGTGCACTCGTTGGCCTATCTGCGCTTTCTCGAAAGTGCCCATCGGCGCTGGCATGCCCTCGGCGAGGATTGGGGTGAAGAAGTTATTTCCAATATTTTTGTACGTTCGCCCAACGCCCTTCGCGGCATCTTGGCGGAAGCCGGGCGTTACCTGGCTGACGGTAGCGCTCCCGTGGGCCAGCATACTTGGCAGTCTGCTTATTGGTCGGCGCAAAGCGCCGTAGCCGGTGCCGAAGCCCTGTTGGCCGGTGACCGATTCGCCTATGCGTTATCGCGCCCGCCGGGCCACCACGCGGGCATCGATTCCGCCGGTGGCTTCTGCTTTCTCAATAATGCCGCCATTGCCGCGCAGCACCTCACCTCGCGCTACCCGCGCATCGTCGTGTTAGACCCCGATATGCACCATGGGCAGGGTATTCAGGAAATTTTCTACCAGCGCGACGATGTGCTGTATATCTCGATCCACGGCGATACCACCAACTTCTACCCAGCAGTGACTGGTTTTGAAGACGAGCGCGGGCAGGGGGGCGGGCTGGGCTATAACCTCAACCTGCCGATGCCCCATGGATCACAGGAGTCGGTGTTCTTTGACCGCGTGGAGCAAGCCTGCCAAGCCATCCGCCTGTTCGAACCGGACGCCATCGTACTGGCGCTGGGGTTCGATATCTACGAACTTGACCCCCAAGCCAAGGTCGCCGT
This sequence comes from Vreelandella sp. 2A-K22, assembly GCF_054065485.1. NCBI lineage: Bacteria > Pseudomonadati > Pseudomonadota > Gammaproteobacteria > Oceanospirillales > Halomonadaceae > Vreelandella > Vreelandella sp. 2A-K22. Next base: position 51,480 of record NZ_JBSUGC010000007.1, read on the forward strand.
TTCTACCGCGGGTTTTGCTGAGCTTGGCCGCAGGGTAGCGGGCCTGAACGTACCCACGCTGGTGGTGCAGGAAGGCGGTTACTATCTTGAAGGACTGGAAGCCAACGCGGTGAGTTTCTTCGAGGGGCTGCTTGGCAACAAAACGCCCTGACGATTAAGCCAGTATTTCCAAGCCTTATGAAGAGGGCTAGGTAATGTATGGAACACGGCGTATTCAAAAGAAACTGGCCGGTGCTAGCATGTCGTTTCACGCGACGCGTCATCTCTCAAGAGACTCTCCCATGCTGGATATCAAGTATTACGTATTGATAGACGCCATTGCCACTCACGGCACGGTGCACGGTGCTGCTGCCGCTATCGGCATTACTCAGCCCGCGGCTACGCATCGCATTCGTGAAATGGAACGCCGCCTGGGTGTGGCGCTTTTTCACCGTGAAGGACGCCGACTGACGCTTTCCGCCTCAGGCGAGCGACTGCTTGAGACTGCACATGACGTGCTCCCTCGACTGCGCAGCGCCGAGCTCGAGGCGTGGCAACTGGCACGCCGGACCGAACCCGCTTTGCGACTGGGCATCGGCCCTTACGACACCTTCTCGAGGGCGCTTCCGCATCTCTACGACCAGCATGAGCGTGATATCGACCTGGTACGCCTGTCCATGGCAGACATGACCACGGCGTTACTCACCAGTCGCGTCGACATGATCTGCATGATTGAGGTGCCCTCGCAGCGTGGCATTGCCCACCAGTTATTGTTCGAGGAGCCACTGGTGGCCGTTTTGCCGCCCGAGCACCCCTATGCGCAAAGCGACGCGGTGCCCGCCGAGGTATTCGATCAGGGGCGGCACTTTACCTACAGCATCACCCCCGAGTCCGGCCATGAGTTCGAGCATTTCTTCCAGCCAGCCGGCGTCTACCCGTCGCATATGGTTCAGATTGAGTCGGTCGCCCTGATCCTTGAGCTCGTCGCTGCTGGCAAGGGTGTGAGCATCCTATCGCGCTGGGCCGTTCAGGATGCACATCACGCCGGTCGCGTCGTCATGCGGCCATTGGCGGGTAACTTACTGCGCATTCCTTGGTATTTGGCCTATGCGCAAACGCCACGTATCACCGCCGTCGCCGAGCCGCTGGCGGCCACGCTCCGCCATCTCTACCGCACCGACGTGTGAGATAAGGCTGCATCCATCTCTGAGCGAGTTAGAACGATAAGAATCTCGTCGCAGATGGTCGGACATTCTCATTAGTATCCCCGTCCCCACACTTTTACTGTATTGCCACTTCCTAGCAACGATCTGTTAGCAATAACTGATCATTAACGAACTATCAGGAGAGGCAATATATGTCACAAGCTACGCTCGGAACCCAATCGGCCTCGCAAGACGCCACCGATGACCGCCATCCATTAGCGCGTTTTATCGATCTTGAACGCTACCCGATCCTGCAGCGCGATAGCGACGCCTACCAATCGGCGGTCGAGCGCGTTCGTCAACAATTGCGTACCGACGGCTGTGCTCTGCTATCGAGCTTCATCCGCAAAGATCTTATCGAACCACTGCGCGAGGAAAGTGAGGCCCTGGCGCCAAAGGCGTTCTACTCGGACAACAACGTTAACCCTTACGTTACGCCGGACGATCCGTCTCTGCCCGAGGATCACCCTGCACGCTTCTTCCAGCACTACACCAATGGCTTCGTGGCGCGTGACCTGATCCCCGAGGACGCCATTGTCCAGCAGCTTTATCGCGACCCTGACTTCCAGCGCTTCGTTGCCGACTGCCTCGAAGAGCCGGTGATTTACGAGTTCGCCGATCCTATCGCGGGGCTGGTGATCAACGTGATGCCCGACGACACCGAGCTGCCCTGGCACTTCGACACCAACGAATTCATCGTCAGCCTGATGACGCGGCGTCCCAATGAAGGCGGCGAATTCCAGTACGCGCCCAATATCCGCCGTCCCGGCGAGGAAAACTTCGCTGCCGTGCAGCGCGTACTTGAGGGTGACCACACCGACGTCGAATCGTTGACGCTCAAAACCGGCGACCTGCAGCTCTTCAAAGGACGTTATTCCATGCACCGCGTCGCCGCCGCCAAGGGCCAGCGCCTCTGCACGCTACTAGGGTACGCCAAGACGCCTGACATGATGGGTAGCCTGGAGCACACCAAACGGATTTACGGCCGCGTTACGCAGCAACACATCGACGCCGATAATCAGCGCCGTCACGACGCGCTCATGGGCTAGGTACTACTGAACGCGACCCTTATTTATCCACTTCACACAAGGATGCCTTGCCATGGGCGATATCGTGTCACTCGCCGGATCAGTTCCCACGGGCGGCCCCTATGCCGGCGGGAGCTTCCGCCATGCCACGCTCGACGCCGCGCTGCTGTCGCGCGTCGAGCGCTACCGGCTGCAACGCCTGCGCCAGCAGATGAAGCATCACCAACTGGATGCGGTGATCCTGTTCGATCCCATCAACATTCGCTATGCCTGCGGCGTGCGCAACATGCAGGTCTACTCGCAGCGTAACCCTGCGCGCTATCTCTACGTGGCGGCGGACGGCCCAGTGGTGCTGTTCGAATTCAGCGCCTGCCTGCACCTGGCGGCCAACGCCGAGCTACTCGACGAGGTGCATCCCGCCCGGGCGGTGATGCCGCAGTACAGCGGTCCTCGCTGCGCAGCACATACCCAGGCCTTTGTCGATGACATCCGCAGCCTGTTCGAGCGTTCGCATACTCAGGGGCAGCGTCTAGGCATCGAGTCCGCACCCACCGGCGCCGTCGAGGCGCTGGGCCAGGCTGGCTTCCAGTTGACCGACGCCGCCACCGCGGTCGAGGGCGCCAAGTCGATCAAGAGCCTCGACGAGCTGGCCCTCATTCACCGCTCGGTGACCCTGACCGAAGCCGCCATGACGCGTATGGAAGCCGCCATTCGCCCCGGCATGAACGAAAACGAGCTGTGGTCGATCTTCAACCAGCACGTGCTGGCCACCGGCGGTGAATACGCCGAAACTCGACTTCTAACCTCCGGTGCACGCACCAATCCGTGGTTCCAGGAATGCTCGGACAAAGTCATCGCTCCAGGCGAGCTGGTGGCCTTCGATACTGACATCGTTGGTTGCTTCGGCTACTACACCGATTTCTCGCGAACCTTCCATGTGTCCGGCGCAGGCGCGCCCAGCGCCGAGCAAAAAGCGCTCTATCGCATGGCCGCCGACCAGCTCGAGCGCAACATTGCCCTGCTGCGCCCGGGCATGAGCTTTCGCGACTACTCGCAACAAGCGTGGCCGATACCCGATGGTTATCGCGAAAACCGTTACCTGGATATTGTTCACGGCTGCGGTATGACCGGCGAGTGGCCGCTGATCGCCCACGACATGGATTGGGACGACGTCGGCTACGACGGCACCATCGAACCCGGCATGACGCTCTGCGTCGAGGCCTATATCGGCCACCGAGACGGCACCGAGGGCGTCAAGCTGGAAGAGCAGGTGCTGATCACCGAAGATGGCATCGAACGCCTCTCGACCTACGGCTATTCCGACATACTGATGGAAGAATGACGACGTAGCGCATCACTCTTTCTCATCCCTTTCGATTAACGAACATAAAAAAGGACGCGTATGAAACCGTTGACACCCCTTTTTATCGCCTGCGGCCTGGCCGGTCTCTCGATAACCGCCTCGGCCAACGACACGCTGACCATTGGTACCAACAATTGGGCGGAAAACATTGCTGTATCGCACATGTGGCAGCAACTGCTTGAAGAGCAGGGCTACGACGTCGAGCTGACCACCACCGGCAAGAGTGTGCTCTTCAGCGGGCTCGCAAACGGCGATCTGGATATCTCGCTGGAAGTCTGGCTCCCGCATGGCGACGCCCAGTACATCGAGCCCTACAAGGAACGCATCGACGTTCACGATGCCTGGTTCGACGGCGCCCAGGACGAACTGGTGGTGCCCGCTTACATGGAAGACATCAATAGCATCAGTGACCTCAAAGACAACGCCGAGCGCTTCGACTATCAGGGCGAGCCGACCATCCTTGGCATCGAATCGGGCTCGGCTATCTCCGGCGAGACCGAAAACGCCATCAAGAGTTACAACCTTCCGTTTCGCCAGTTGAACAGCTCCGGCCCCGCCATGCTCGCAGCCCTTGAGGAAGCCTATGCCAATGAAGCGCCCATCGCCGTCACACTCTGGCAGCCCCACTGGGCCTACGCGCAGTACGACCTGAAGGCGCTAGAAGATCCCAAGAAGAGTTATGGGGGTGGTGACGATATCATGTGGATGTCGCCCAAAGGGTTTGGCGAGGAGCATCCAGAGGTCACCCAAATGCTTGACACCTGGCACATGAGCCACGACCAGTTGGCCGATCTCATGCTGACCATCGAAAACCTCGGCGACCCCACGCAAGGCGCCAAGCAGTGGATCGAGGAACATCGCGATCTCATCGACGGCTGGCTCGCCGAGGGCTGATCCCACCCCGGGCCGGCTGTCAGGGCCGGTCCATCTCCATATCTTGCCGCTTTTTCTACTGTCCCCCTCTGATCGAGCCAACACGCCATCGGTAGTAGGGTTGGCTATCGCGAGCGCCTTAGCGCTTGGCCGGTCAATATGTGAGCCGCCGGAAAATCGTGAAAGGCCAGCCATTAGCCCGGGTCGTTCTGAAGGTTTGTCATTGGGGTACTGGAATTGATGTTTGGGACTCAACGGATGCCACCTTGGTCTGTGTCTGGCACTATAGCCACTTTCAGCGATCAGCAAAACGATCCGGATAGTCATTGAGACAGCCATTGAAATAGTCATCGAAAGGACACGGCATGGCCCACCTGCTACGCATCGTGATGATTCACGGCCACCTGGAAGGCGTGGTCGAACTGAGTGTGGACGGTCACACCAATATTTGCGGCACCAACGCCTCCGGTAAAACCACGCTACAGCGCCTGGTGCCGGTATTTTACGGTGAGCTACCCAACAAGGTCGTGCCCAAGACGCGTATGAAGTTCGACGCGTTTTATTTGCCCCACCGCAATAGCTACCTGGTGTACGAATACCGCCGCGAAGCGGGCAATATCTGCCAGGCGGTGCTGACCCGCAAGGCCGAGGGCGGGGTGGAGTACCGCTTTGTTGGCGCGCCCTATCTGCCGGAAGAGTATCTGGTGGAGAGCGATGCGGGCGTGGCGGCGCTGGACTACACCCAGTGGGCCAGTGGCCTGCGGCGTAGCGGTACGCCGGTGTCGCCCAAGCTGGGCGCGACCTCTGAATTTCGCTCGGTGATCCAGAACGACTTTACCCAACTGCACGGCAACAGCCGCGATGGCCTCAAGCTGCGCCAGATCGCGTCGCAGTTCAGCCTGGTCAAACCCGAGCGGCGCATCCGCCATATCGAAAAGCTGGTTTCTGCGGTGCATGCCAAAGAGGGCAAGATGGACACCCTCAAAACCATGCTGGCGGCGATTTTCGAAGAGGATGGCGTCGAGCTTCCGGTGACCCGGATTCGCAACACCAAGGCGCGGGAGTGGATCGCCCAGATGCGCCAATCCATGCGCCTGGAACCGCTGCAGGCATCGCTGGCCAGGCTGGCCGGTATCGATCGTGAACTCGCCGACCTGGATGCCACGCTCTGGCAACTGAAACCCCAACTGGAAGACGACCGCCAGCAAGCAGAGCGCCGTATGGCCGATGTGGATGCTGAGCTTGCCCGCCACCAGCGCGAATTCCAGCAGCGGGAGAGCGACTACGCAGAAGCGCGGGATAAGCTGAACGACAGCCACAGCGAAGTGGTTAGCGATCTGCAGCAGACCCAGTGCCGCCTCAACGACCTGCAAACCCAGTACGAGCACTACGCCGATGCGGACATGCCCGCCCTGGAGCGTGACATCAACGCGCTGCCCCAGTGGCGGGAGCAGCGCGACCAGCTGCGCACCCACCTGAACGTGATGCAGGACGCGGTAAAAGAGAGCCAGGCGCGGCTGGACGGGCGACTGCGCGAACTTTCCGAGGCGCTGGCCCGCCAGACCCGTGAATCCCAGGAACTGATCGACGCCCTAGTCGAAGAGAAAGCCCTGCGCCGGGAGCAGCAGTGGGAGTCCGAACAGCAGCTCAACGAACGCTATCAGCAGGAGCGTCAACGCCTGGAGGGCGAGTACCAGGCGCAGCTGGAACTCGGCGTCGAGCAGTTAGCCGAACTAAAAGCCCAGCTCTCGCTCTCGACCCAAACCGCCGAAGAGGCATCCGAAGCGGAGCTTGCCCAGGCGCGCCTGGATCAGGCCCAGCAGGAGCGCAACGCATCGGCCGCCACCCTGGATGGCCTGCGCCGGGAGTTTGAAAGCCGCAAACGCGAACGTGACAGTGCCGAACAGCAGTTGGTGCAACTTCGCCAGCAGTTAGAGCGCGCCGAGCAGCGCTGCTTTGCACTCTATCAGCAGCGCGACCCGGAGCAGGGCAGCCTGCGCCACTTCCTGCGCTACCACCGCCCCGGCTGGGAGCAGCAGCTGGGCAAGGTGATTGCCCCGGAGCTGCTGGAGCGGCGTGATCTTGCCCCGCAGCTGGCGGAAGGCGCGAGCGATGACCTGTTTGGGCTGGCGCTGGATCTCTCCGCCATTGCCCTGCCCGATTACGCCCAGGATGAAGCCAGCCTGCTGGCCGCCATCGAAGAAGCCGATAGCGCCAAACGCCGGGTGCAGTCAGAGAGCCAGGCCGCCGAGAAAGCGCTCAAACAGCATAACGAGCGGGTGCAGCAGGCCGATGAAGCCCAGGATCAGGGCCGCATGGCCCACAAGCGCGCCGAGCAGGAAGTCGAGTTTGCGATAGAGGCCCGCCGCCAGCAGCAGGAGCGCCACACCAAGCGCCAGCAGGAGCGCCGTGCGGCCCATCAAACCGCGTTAGCCAGCCAGGAGCAGGCGCAAAAGGAGCTGCGCGAAGAGAAGCAGCAGGCGCTCGCCGCCCTCAGCGAGACCCATCAAAGCCAACTGCTGGAGCTCAAGGCCGACGGCCAGAGCCAGGTGGATAGCCTGGATGCCCAGCTGCGCCAGTATAAGCAGCAGTTGAGCGATGCCAATGCCGAACACAAACGCCAGCGCGCGGAACTGGAAGAGGCCTTTAGCCAGGAGCTGGCCGAGCAGGGCGTCGACCCCGCCAAGCTAAAAGATACCAAGGAGCGGCTGGCAAGCCAGGATGAACGCATCCGCGTCACCGCCGCCCGCCAGGATGAACTCACCGAATACACCCGCTTTATGCGCGTCGAGTGGGGGCAGCACAAGCCGCAGCTGGTCGCCCAGGAGGCAGAGCTGGAGCAGGCCGAACAGCAGCTGCAGCGCGATAAAGAGCACCTGAAAAACGACTTTCAGGCGGCGCGCAAAACCCACCAAAGCACGATCAGCACACTGAAAACCCAGCGGGAGAGCGAATACGCCTGCCTGGAAGCCTTAAAGCCGCTACTCACCCAACTGGAAAGCTTGGCCATCGAACCCGACGGCCAGGCGCCAGGCACGCCACTGGGCGATGTGGATGAGCGCATCGAGCGCGCCCGCCAGGCGCTGGGCAATCGCCACCAGCTCATCGAGCAACTGCGCCGTGGCTGCCTGGAGGTCGAAAGCCAACTGATTAAAGACGCCAGCAGCGGCTTTGCCGAAGCGCTGGAGAGCGAGCGCAGCAAGCTGCAGAGCGACAACCCGCGCCTACAGCTGCCGCTACTGCGCGACATGCTCAAGCTGCTGGAAGATCAACAGCAGCAACTGATTCAGGAAGGCCGCAACCTGAGCGACGACCTGGATAAATTCTTCACCGTGTTCCGCGATTTGAACCGACGTATCAGCGCCCAAAGCCGCCGGCTTTCTGAAGAGGTTGCTGATGATCTGCGCCTGGAAGGCATCACCAAGGCCGAAGTGCGCATCCAGTCCACCATCGATGAATTGGGCTTCTGGGAGCCGCTGAAGCTGTTTGCCCAGCGCTATAAAGAGTGGCGCGAATCCGGCCAGACGCTGCCCAGCGATGACTACCTCAACGCTCTGGCGGACGTGGTCGATTTGCTGCGCAGCGACCAGCAGTACAGCTTCGAAAGCCTGCTGCGCCTGGAGCTTCACCTGAACGAAGGCGGCACCGATCTGGTGATCAAAAACGACCGCCAACTGCTGGAGTCCTCCAGCCACGGCATGGCGTATCTGATTCTGTGCAAGTTCCTACTCGCCTTTACCCGCTTGCTGCGCGGCGATGCGGAAATCGCCATCCACTGGCCCATTGATGAGATCGGCACCCTGGCGTATCACAACGTCGAAAAACTGTTCGATGCCTGCGACAGCAACCGCATTCATATTGTCGGCGCCTTCCCCAATCCCGAGTCCGATGTGTTGCTGCTGTTCGCCAACCGCTACCTGATCGATCGCGATGAGGCCAACCCCAACAAGCGGGTGTTAAAACGCATCGAGCCACGGCTAAGCCGCCTGGCCGAACGGCTCCAGGAACGCCAGCAGGAGGTGACGGTATGATCGAACATGGCCCACTGCTAGAGCGCCTGCTGGCCGGGGAGTTTGTCTGCCCGATCAGCGATGAAAGCGGCTATCGTCATCTCACCAATGAAGAGACCCGGGAAGAGATCGACACCTACCTGCGGCCGCTTAACCGCCGCCTGGCCAGCAACGAAGACGGCAGCGTCTATTTTCTGGCCTGGCGTCAGCTCAATGACAACGCACGGGATCAGCTCTCCCGCCAGCTCGGCGATACGCTCAATAGCCTGCTGCCGCTGCTGGAGTGGCTGCAGCTGGTTCAAGAGGCGCTGGGCCGCGATACCCTGGCCGCCCCTGGCGATGTGCTCAAACCCGCCGAGTTCAGCGCCAAGTGCGAAGATAACCAAAGCCTGCGCGAACGCCTGGAGCGCCTGGCTACCGACAGCTTTTTTGGCTCGCAAAGTGATCAGCTCGATGCCCAGGTAAAGCAGGTCTTCAAGCGCCTGAAAGAGCACGGCTACTTGCTCCAGCCCCACGCCGAGCGGCAGGTATTCGTGGTCACCGGCAAGATCGACTACCTGGTGGATCTGGTGCGCTTTATTCGCGATGAAGAGAACCTGCCCATCGAAGAGGGTAGCGAGGAGGGCTCTGGCGCTCAGGAGGCCCTTCTGTGAGTGGCGGTGAGCATGCACTCGAAAGCCGCCTGCTAAAAACCGGCAGTGAACGGCTGGCGCTGCTGGGTAAGCATGCCGATGTACTGATGCAGGCCTACACCCGCGATGAAGTGCCGCTGGAATCGCTTAGCGATAGCGCGCTGCGCAAGCTGCTGGCGGCGCGCATTCTATGGCGTCCGGATGAGCAGAGCGGCGTGAAGCTGGCGCCCAAGGTGCGCGAACTGATCGCCGAGATGCTCGCCGACGAGACCCGCCGCCATGTGAATGCCGATGTCGCGGAAACCCTGGAGCTGATTCGCGCCCTGGTACACAGCTACCGGGAGGCCCGCAGCCGCGGCGAACACTGGCGGCTGGAGCAGCAGTTGATGCGCCTGCGCCAGGAGGTCGACGACCTGAACGGGCGCTTCGCCGATGCCATCGACAGCTTATGGCAGCGGCTGAATAGCGATTTTGGTTTCGTCAGCCAGCTCAACGACAAAATCCGCGAGAACGACCGCGCCCAGAAGCAGATCGCGAGGCTGCTGGATGGCCTAGCGCTGATCGACTTCGACGAGCTGATCGAGCTGGTGGGCAGCGATGGCAGCCTGCGCAAACTATTGATCAGCCAGCTACAGCAGCAGCTTAGTCACCACTACACCAGCCTGCGTGAAGTGCAGCGGCGCTTGATCGAATTGATGGCGCGCTTTCGCAAGCAGCAGGCGCGCAGCCGCCTGATCAGCGGCATGGCCGCCTTTATGCGCGAACACCCCGGCTTTGTGCCGGGCAACTATGCAAGGCGCAGTGAGGTGCCAGGGTTGGTCAATCAAGCCGCCCCGCTAAGCGCCGCCGCCGCCCCGGCGCTGGATCGCAACCTGGAGTGCCGGCTGCTCGCCGAGCTACTGCACCAACTCCCCCAGCCGCGCCACACCACCCAAACCGTTGAAGCCGCCGCCCCGGCCCAAGCCCAAGAAAGCAGCCTCGCCGCCGCCCGCCAGCAGGCGCTCAAGCAGGATGTGGAACACTTCTATTTGAGCGTGATCGACCAGCCCCAGGCGGAGCCGGTCAGCGCCCTTGAGTACCTACACGAAAGCCCGCTGGAATGGCCGGAGGAAATCTGGCTCTTCCAGGTGATTTCCGAATACCAGGGCCTGCCACGCAGCGATCAGAAGGCGTTTCGGCTCAAACAGCAGGAGAGCCAGGCCAGCCAGTTCAACCACCTGCGCCTGATCCACGATGTAGAACTGCAGCTGGCCGTATGAACCTACCCAGCCGCGCACGCAATGGCCTTAACGGCGTCTCCCGCGAACTTCTCCGCCAGCCCGCGGTGGAGAAGCCACGCCGCCAGTGGGTAGACGACGTAGTGGCCTGGTGCCACCAGCACGACATTGACCTGGCCTCGCGAATCAACAGTAAAGCGCTGCGTTTTGATGCCAACTTGCTGGCACAGATCAATGACGTGTTAGATAGCGCCCGCATAGCGCCTCTAGGCCGCTCCCTCAGCGGCCTGACCAGCAGCGCCCAGGCCAAAGAGGGCGTAGAGGAAGACAAAGCAACCCGCGAAAGCCCCCGTGCAAGAAGGGTACTCGTCAGCTTTCCGCCCCAGCCAACAATCGGGCTTGCCAACGAGCCACGCGCCATTCGCGATGTGGATGTACTAGGACTAAAGCTGAGCGCGTTTAGCGCCTTGATTCAGGTCGAAAACCTGGACAGCTTCTATGAGTTCTCGCCGGAACTCCCTGCGCTAAGTGGCTATGCAAACCCGCTGGTCGTTTACCGCGGCGACAGCCACTACGGCGGTGGTTTTGCCTTACTGGCTGATGCTTGGCACAAAACCCGCCGAACACATATCTACGCCGGTGACTTCGATGTGAAAGGTGTCACACTAGCGCTCGACAGCAACGCCACTCACTTACTCTTGCCCACCATCGAATGGCTCACTCAACACGCCACGCCATTGCATGTGCCTGCTGAACAGTTTCCTTACCAGCGCAGGCTTCGCAAGCACCTTGCTTCACTACCATCTGCTCATCCATTGTGTGAGTATCTAACGCTGTTTCTGGAAAAGCAGCGGGGGCTTAAGCAGCAGTGGTTTGGTGGGGAGATGGTGTGTGTGGGTTTGGTGTGAGGGAGAAGTAGCAAAATGCACCAGATCGTAAGTTATAGATATACTGCCAAGGTTCGCTTTGTTTACGTAGGGTCTTTGGAGAGAGCCAGATACACGGTGGAGTAACGCCCATCAACTCTCTGTCAGGTTTGTTTAGAGTATAGTCATCCATCTAATAATTCTTAGGTATAGTTATGGAACCGTCGCAATATTCTCACATCGATCAGGTGCAACAAGCTGCGATTCAGTTCGGCTTGGCTTGTGTCAAAACTAGGATTGGTCATCTTGGTACAGGGAAAGACAAAATTATCTTCGATGTGCGAGATAGCCTGATTTATCGCAATTGGGCGGTTCGATGGCATCTACAGGTTCTTCGACAACATCATCTTGCAATCGAAAAACGCCTGATGCTGGACATGAATGGGGCTCTGAATGACCCACAGTATCTGCATCACAGCCAACAAATAATGTCCTATATCTTTGACGATGTTATTTTCAATCTGGCTGCAATGTTTGATTACGTCGGCAATTTGGTTGGTCTTGCATACCGAGGTCCGGCGAAGTCCCGAACGAAATGGAATGGTGCCGTGAAAGGGGCTCGAGATTCAAACAACACAATCAGCAAAGCACCAGTCGGAGAGCTGCTAAAAACCGTTCACGCATCTTGGGTTAACCATCTGATGGACTTCCGAGGCGATCACATTCATCACAAAGCAGAGCTTGGCAACGCTGCACATACCCTCAATTTGAATCAAGAGCGTTTGAAAGTAGAGGTCAACGTTTCGGTACCCAGATCTTTAGCTAAGAGATTACTCACGGCTGATGATCAAGAGGTTGATGTAATGGCAGGGGCAGATAAAATCGCTGAAACTTCTGCTATGCATTGCAATGCTATCCTCAATAAGATGACGGAGACTTTAGAGCCTGCCTATTGGTAATAAAATATCGTACCCATGAGAATCTCAGTCAAAACTTAGGTGTCGGGAAAGTCCATCGGATGGATGGTGGTACATACGCTCTCAAGGTTGCTTGTTATGGCGACCATTAGTGCCAAAGGTCTGATTTTCATAGATGAGTAGTGGTTTTATATACAAAATTATTGGCCTTAGCAAAACGCGATGACAATCGACTTTTGGGTATGTTGACAATGATTTCTTTGCCTTAATGCGAATCAGTAGGATAGAGTCAAATCAAGTAGCATCATAACCTCAATAAAGGCACTGACAAGTTTGTTAAGGTTATATAACCTTCCGTATAAATAATTTTAGATTCTTAAAGGAAAGATATGGAAGATAAAAACTACTCCTCAGATTCACCAATACACGAACACGGGCAAGATAGGTTTTCTCGCTGGAGCTTCTCTAAAAGAGTGGCCCAAGTAATATCAAAACGAAGTGATCCAAGTAGTATCGTTATTGGTCTCTACGGTATATGGGGTGATGGTAAAACATCTGTTCTCAACTTTATCGAAAAGTCACTTGAAAATGATGAAAACGTAATATGTATAAAATTTAATCCTTGGCGTTTCGGTACAGAAGATGAGCTGCTAACTGGCTTCTTTTTTGATATAGCAGAAGCATTAGATGCGGAACTAATTAAGACAGGGGATAAGCTTAAGGATTTCGTTAAAAAGGCAGCACCTGGTGCTAGTGCAATTATAGGAGCAAGGGGGGCGGGTGAGGCTTTTGGTTCATTTATCTCAGGACCCGATACAAATGAACTTAAGAAGAGAATAGAGCGCGAGTTAGAATCAGCTAAAAAACGTGTTCTTATACTAATCGACGATGTGGATAGGCTGGAAAAAACTGAAATTCACGCACTTTTTAGATTGGTCAAATTGACAGCAGATTTTAAATTTACATCATATATTTTGGCATTTGATAAAGATGTTGTCGCCGCATCTTTGCAAGATCGCTACTCTAGTGCTTCTGAAAATTCCGGTGAGGCATTTTTAGAGAAAATTATTCAGGTTCCCTTGAATTTACCAGCCGTCGAAAAGAAAGTGCTTAGAGAGTTCTGTTTTCAAGGAGTGGAAGAAGCATTAGATATTGCAGGAATTACGCTCTCCGAACAACAAGTTCAGGAGTTTGTTCGAGACTTTAGTGTCGCTTTCGATGACTGCTTAACGACTCCAAGAAAAGCCAAGCTTTATGGGAATATACTAATGTTCTCTTTGCCAATCCTGCAAGGGGAGGTAAATCCAGTAGACCTAATGCTTTTAGAGGGGATAAGAGTCTTTTGCCCTTCTTTGTATGAAGTGCTGAGAGTAAATAAGACACTATTCACAGGTGCTTTCAGAGATAGCAGTTACTCGAGAAAAGATGGAGAAAAGGAATACATAAAAAATCTCGTAGATAATGCACTTAATTGCGGTAAAAACATCAACAAAGTGGGGTTTGTTGAGCTCTTGAAAAACATGTTTCCAAAGCTTCAGTCTGTTTATGGAAATATGAGCTATGGATCAGACTGGTATAATAGGTGGGATAATGGACAGAGGATATGTTCTGAGAATTATTATTCTAGATATTTTACTTATGCTATCCCAAGAGGAGATGTATCAGATAAAGAAATTCAGGAGTTAACCGATAATAGCGAAAAGTGGGAGAAAACCTTCGATTTAGAAAGAAACCCACTAAATGGAATTATAAGCGCTGCGTCAGCTGAAACCTTAATTAAAAAGTTGAGGAATAAGTCTGGCGATATGAATGCTGGTGCCTCGTTTGCTATGGCTGTTGCTATTGCGCAAAAAAGTCATGAAATCCCTAACCCTGAAGTGCTGTATAGTTGGATGACTCCATTTTCTCAGGCGTCCATGCTAGTTAGCGATTTAATTCAAAATATACAGAAAAGTGATCGAATTGACCTAGCAAAAACCTGCATAAAATCAGCATCAGTTCTTGAGTTTAAACTCGAGATTTTTAGATGGTTAAAGCGTGAAGATGAAAATAAGCCTGAAAAAAATGCTTTTTCTGAAGTGTGTATAGAAGAGATTGGAAAGTGCTTGGGAAGGCTTATAGCTGATAAGGTTGAAAATGATGAAGATATAACCAAGGTAGCACCTAAATCCATCCCAACAATATTCTATACCTTAAATAAATATGTACGGGATGGCTATGTAAATGATTATGTGGCTGGGCTGATTTCAAGGGATCCAAAATCTTTAGTTAGAATTATAGAATCTTATGTCCCCACTGCATGGGGGATGGAATCAGGTGTTTCTCACAAGGCAGATTTCGAAAGGGATCAATATAACAGTCTAGCTAGTGTTTTAGATGCCTCAATAGTTTTAAGCTCGATCCAAGAGCACTTCCCCTCGACAATAGGTGTTTCCGAGGACTTCCCAAGGGTGTACGATGATAATACTAATAAAGGGCTTCTATTCTTGGAACAATTTATTTGGCTTCATGGATACGTGCTGCGTGAATCGAAATCTGAAGAGGCATCGCATGATGGTGAAGAATAGGTTTAAAAAGGCGCTGCTGTCGGACAAGATTTTCATTGCACTCCAAACTTTCCGTAGAACGCGGCGTTAGATTTCTCGCATCATCATTAGGAAAAAATATGGAAAGTAGCTCGTTAGTTGGAAGTTTGACTAATTCAGTAAAGGAGCACTCTAGAGCCTTTGGCGTTGCTGGTGCAGTTATTGGCGCAATCTTGGTTATTTATTATTGTGGTAGTATCAATTTTTACCCATCGGGATTAACCTTAGCCGATACACTATTCTTCTTATGGGTTGTTGTGGTGTTTGGCTTCTATTATTCTGTAGTTGCGTTTGCTTTTTTTATTGCCAGTATTTTCTGGGTCGCAGTTTTTGCCAAGCCCATAAATTTTATTCTTAAGTCAAAAAAGAACAAGACTGATATCGTTGTCCCGTTACCAAAATCCGACTGGCTCATGGTTTTGGGAGGAGGTTTTTTTGCTAACCTTTTGATATTAGGAATAAGTTATTCTAAGGGGCATCCTCTTCTAGTTATATTTGGAGCACTATTTCTGATTGGCTTTATCTATACGCTAATAGAAAACGTATCAAAGCGCAGCAGCTCAAATGACCAGCTATTAGACTCAAATGGAAGGCCAATAAATGAAAGTCCTATATACCCCCTGATGGTAAGAAATGTTTTTTACGTATTAATATACGCCGCCCCTTTATTGTTTGGTCAGGTGGGTGGTGGTGTAACACGAACAACATTTGAAACTATGGGGGTCAGACAAGAGGGCGTTACGCTGCACGTAGAAGCGAAAGAGTATAAAACTATATTGGAGGACTATGAAAGTGAAGGTTTGATCTCTGGTTTGGCCTGTAATGAAGTATGTACTATCCAACAAGCTAATATATTATTCACAAATATTGGAACAAACACTAAGATTGAATTGAGTGGAAGTGTTGGTGATTTGCTTCTTGTGTTACCAACTAAGGCCATAAAATTGACAGCACAACCAAAATTTAATAAAACAAGCAAGGCGGTCGCTGAAAAGTGAACCTCTTCTTGAAGTTTAATGTGCCTAATTCGCTAATGTTTTAATCTTAAATGGCGTCAGCCAAGCTTGGCAGATGTAGATAGCTTTCAACATTTATAAGTGTACGCATAACCATGATCGTAAAAGCACTAACCCTTAAGTTTAGCTGACGGGCAGGTCACCACCTTGGTCTTAAAGTGAGATCACGAACAATGTAGGAATTTACCGTTCCTACGCACCTCTTCCGGTGTGTCCACTAAAACAAGAAACGCCTCCGGGATCGCTTTGCGAGAGATCAAGTTAAGGGCTGGTACCTGATATATTGTGGTAAGGGTACTCAGCATAAGGTATTGCATACCAAGCTGTCGTTCCATTCGCTGAAAGCTATCTTTATTACCCACGTCCACGGCGACCACTGCTATGGGTTGCCGGGCATACTGGCGAGTGCGGACACATGCGTGTCTAGGAATTTGGACTATGCTGGGGAAACTAGTTTTTCTTAACGTTGCTTCCTGCCGCTCAAGGGCACGGTGATATGAGCCTAGAAATAACAATGATTGTACTGCTCGCTGCTATCTTTAACGCCAGCTGGAATGCCATCGTTAAAGTGAGTGGCGACAGGATCGCCGTCATGGCGGTGATCACCTTATTGGGCAGTCTAGTTTCTGTATTCGCCTTGCCTTTCGTGGCGCTCCCCGGTCCTGCAAGCTGGCCGCTTCTAGGCTTAGCCATCTTGATTCATACGGCCTATCACTTCTGTTTGCCCATGGCTTACCACTACGGTGATTTTGGCCAGGTCTATCCCATCGCGCGTGGATCAGCGCCTTTACTCGTTACCCTTGGCGCTGCCGCATTCGCTGGCGAAATGTTGGGTTTTGTCCCGTTACTCGGTGTGCTGTTTCTTGGGGTGGGCGTGATGTCGTTAGCCTTTGATACAAGCACCGGTATCACCAGAAATCCCCGTGCTATCCTCCTTGCTCTCGGTACGGGTGCTTTTATCGCTTCCTACACGTTGGTAGGCGGCCTGGGGGCACGACAAGCTGGCTCGGTGCTCGGCTTTGCTGTTTTGTTAACGCTCGGCAACGGCTTACTGACGTTTGCTATTGCCCTGATATGGAAAGCCAAGGAGATAAAAAGAGTTATATCCAGCAATTTGGCTCCCGCTATTGTCGGCGGGGGAATGCAGGTCGGTGCGTATTGGATCGTTATCTGGGCCATGGCCTACGCCCCACTCGGCATGGTCTCGGCTTTACGAGAAACCAGTGTGCTGTTCGCCGCACTGATTTCTACCATCATTCTGAAAGAAGGCTTCGGCGTATGGCGATTTGTTTCTTCGGGCCTGATCGCTTGCGGCATTACGTTGACACGCTACAAGCCTTAATGAATGCTTCGTGCCGCTAATATTGCTTATCAGCTTCGCGATCGCCAAACATTTAGAACACCGCCAGCGGTCTCTCAGTTAGCTTTAACCTTGCTCAGTTTGGTTACGCTTATCCATAAAAGCGATGCGGCTCTTTCACTGTGATAACAAGGCCTGTTCCGTAATATGCCATCGTCTAAATGCTCATTGCCATGAGATGAGTGTTGTTAGGGCAGGCATGCGAATTTTGGGTATGCCACCAAAATTGGCTTTGCTCTCAGGGGGATCAATGAGATAGAGTCAAATGAGGTGGTTACATAATCTCAGTGACTGCGCCGAGACGTTTATTGAGGCCATGGAGTCTTCCGTAAAATTACTGCTAGGCTTGAGTGTGGAATCGAAATGAATATGTCCTTCTCAATTGATAAAGAGTCATTCAGTAAATCCTTAGAAGAGGCTAGCATAAGCAAAGTGGCTTTTGTTTTCCACCTGAGAGTTAAAGATATAAATGGCTATAGTAAGTTTTTGAAAGAGAGTGAGAATAGCTTCAACAGCAAAAGGCTGTTTCGAGTTAAGGCTGATCCTGTTGCACGAGAAGGGATGTGGATAGATGAAATTATCATCGATGAATTTCCATCCACCCAAGCGGCTTTCAAGTTTCTTTCGACCTTCGATGAAACTCTAGATCAGGTTTGCGCTGAGCATACTGTCCTTGCAGTTGAACCAGAACCATCAGTGATTTTTTATATAGTTAAAATCATCTCTAGGGTTGTTCGGTTATTCAAAGGTGTCACCGACAAAGGCATCCCCACAGCAACATGGAAAGCCGAGAATAACGCAGTCTGGCCCGATGAGAATCAAATGAAAGTAGCAAGAGCCCAAGATCTTGACGAGCCGCTTTTTGTTTACAATTTGAATAAATACAAACTGAATGCTGAATATAATAATTCTTACGAAACCGCTAAAGGTATTAGCGGAAAGGAGGCCTATGACCGCTATTCCAAAATTGCGGGGTTTGAATTGCTGCGAAGGGGGGCATATCCAGTTTATGGTGGAAAGCCCATTGGTTTATTCGGCAGTAACAAGGGGTGTATGCTAGCTGATCGCTGGGATCATTTCATATTTGTACGCTATCCTCAGCGACGTAACCTTCTGGCCACCATTGAGAGTGATGAATTTCGCAAAGGCGAAGTTCATCGCGACGCCGGGTTGGAACGAGTCGCAATTTTTATGGCAAAAGCCTAAAAAGAAAAATTAACTCGGATCCAAATTTCGCTGCGCTACATTTGCACCGGTTATTTGAAGTATTAGATGGGATCGGATATCTGCATGAACCAAGACGAACTTAAGGCTATTTTTGACCAACAGGCTTCTGGCTATGAACAGCGGCAAAAGAAGCTTGCGCCAGTCCATGAAGGACTTCATTTTCAGCTTGAATGGATATTGTCGGACTTGCCACGCGAGGCCCGTATACTTTGCGTCGGCTTAGGCACAGGCGCAGAACTTTCCTATTTAGCTAATAAATTCCCAAACTGGAGCTTCACCGCCGTCGAGCCTTCTGGTGCGATGCTCGATGAATGCCGTCTAAGAGCTGAGAAAGAAGGGTTTAGTTCTCGTTGTATGTTCCATGAGGGCTATCTGGAATCTTTGCCAGATGTTGAGCTTCATGACGCAGCTACATGTTTTATGGTTTCGCAATTCATTATTGATGATGAGGCACGCTCGAACTTTTTCCGTGCTATCGCGGACAGGCTGCACCCTGAAGGAATTCTGGTGAGCGCAGACCTCTCGTCAGAGGTTGGTTCATATGAATACAGAGCATTGCTTCAGGCATGGGTAGCCATGCTGCACGCTGCAAACGTTCCTTCTGGTGCTATAGAAAAGACCCATGCAGCATGGGCGAAAGATGTCGCAATACTCCCTCCCGACGATGTTAAATCCATCATCAGGCGTGGCGGTTTTGACTCACCAGTTCAATTTTACCAGGCAGGTTTTGTTCATGCTTGGTTCTCTAAGCGTTCGCCATAAAGTACCGTCTGCGGACATATTTTTCTTCGCTGCGCTGACAATGCAAGTATGCCCCTGCTTGGGCCATTACCTGTACAAAAGATAGGGGTTCATTACAAATGAAGTATCCAATTACCGGCTCATGTCTATGCGGACATATCACCTACAAGCTTTCTAAGCCCCCGATTGCTGTCGCCGCATGCCACTGCAAACAATGCCAAAAGCTTTCGACGAGTGCTTTTAGCATTACCGCAATGATAGATTCAGACGCCATTGATATAAGCGGAGAAATGAATGAGTGGAGCAGGATTGCTGCGAGTGGGAATACAAGCTCAGCTAAGTTCTGCCCCGTGTGCGCTAACCACATCTACCATTACAATCCAAGCAATCCTCATCACCTCATGTTGAAGCCTTCCACGCTTTCAGATACAAGCGATATCAACCCCACCATTCACGTTTGGGTCTGTGAAAAGCAAGACTGGTTCCAAATACCAGAAGGTGTGTTGACCTATGACACACAGCCGTAGCGAGCTAACAATCCTGCCAATTAGGACGCTAGCAAGCTAGCGCCTATTGCGCGTGCCCTCTGAGTTAGGTTCGCTAATGCTTTAGCCACACATGGCGTCAACTCAGTTTGGCGGATGTAGGTAAGCCTTAACTGTATTAATGTATGCCTAGTCATTGTATAAGCACTACTGTTTTCATTTAGCAGATTTGAAATCTGCATCCTTACCCTCAAAGCGAGTGCATAAGCGAGCGCAAGAACAAGATATGAATTTACTCTTCCTCGGCACCTCCGCCGGCGTACCCACCAAAGCCAGAAACGTCTCCGGCGTCGCTTTGCGAGAGAGCAAGGGGAAGGGCTGGTACCTGATCGATTGTGGTGAGGGCACCCAGCATCAGGTTTTGCACACGAAGCTGTCTTTCCATTCGCTGAAAGCCATCTTGATTACCCACGTGCACGGCGACCACTGCTATGGGCTGCCTGGCATACTGGCGAGTGCGGGAATGGGTGGCCGGAAAGCACCTCTGACCATTGTGGCGCCCGCAGGTATCAAGGCATGGTTGGAGGCTACCTGTGAGGCTACGCAGCTATGTTTGCCCTTTGCCCTGGAGTTTATCGACTCGGACGACCTGCCCAGCGTTGAGTTTGAGAGCATTGCGGTTACCACGTTCAGCCTTTCACACCGGGCGCCGTCCTATGCTTATGGGTTTACGGAGACAAGGGTCGACGCTGCCTTGGATGTGGATAAACTAGCGCAAAAGGGGATTCCAAGAGGGCCGTTGTGGGGGCAGTTGAAGCAAGGGGTTGATGTTGAGTTTAAGGGTGAGCGGTTAAAAAGCCATGACTACCTGATCTTCAAACATAAGCCGAGAAAAGTGGTGATCGCAGGGGACAATGATCAGCCTGACTTGTTGATGAATGCCTGCGCGGGCGCGCAGGTGCTGGTGCATGAAGCCACCTACACCGAAGAGATGGCCCAGAAGGCCGGTGATGTCGGGCATAGCTACGCCAAACTTGTCGCCGCGTTTGCCGAATCGGTACAGTTGCCCAATCTGGTGCTGACGCACTTCAGCCCCCGTTACCAGCTCAATCCTAACGCGTCGCCTTCCATTGAGGACATTCGCAAGGAGGCCCAGCGTGTCTACTCGGGCTCGCTTTATTTGGCGCGGGATTTTGGCGAATACACCCTGGATAAAGCGGGCCACTTTACTGAAGTGGCGGGCGAGTAGTCTTTAACCTAATTGTGTTATCAACGGTAGGGACATAGCACGTTTATCGACTCTTTTTGATTTGCACCATGTTTTTGACACCTGATACGTTGCAGGGTACATTTTATAGATGATCCGAAGCTTCAAACACAAAGGCTTGGCAAAATTCTTCAAATCCGGCAGCACTGCAGGGATTCAGGCTGCGCATACAAAGAGGCTTCGGCTTATTCTTGGTCGACTTAATGCAGCGTCAGATGCCAACGATATGGACTTGCCAGGTCTTCGCTTGCACGAACTCTCAGGTAAGCGCTCTGGAATCTGGTCAGTCACGGTTAGTGGTAACTGGCGCGTGACGTTCCGGTTCGAGGACGGAGATGCCGAGATAGTGAATTATGAAGATTACCACTGAGGTACCGCCAATGCTGATGCACAACCCTCCCCATCCTGGTGAAGTATTACGCGAGCTTTGCTTGGAGCCCCTAGGCCTGACTGTGACAGCCGCTGCGGAAGCGCTCGGCGTAAGTCGCAAAACGCTCAGTGCTGTGCTGAACGGCAAGGCCGGTATTAGCCCTGAAATGGCGGTGCGGCTTTCTATCGCGTTTGATACCTCTGCGGAAAGCTGGTTGAACCAGCAGTCCCAATACGAGCTTTGGCATGCCGAACAGCATCGCAAAGAGCTTAAAGTAAAGAGGCTGGTTGCCGCTTAAAGCAGCGGTGGTTTAAGTACACCCTGGATTAAGCGGGCCACTTTGCTGAACTAGCGGCTGAATAACTGCTTTTATCCCGCCGCTCCTTGAGTGACCACCGCTCAGGTCAGTCGCGGCAATAGCCTTCACCTGTTGCGACTACCAAGCAGTCTTCCTTTTCCAATAGCCACTTCATGCCGGTGGCTTCGCCGTCGCCCGCACGAAGCAGCTGTGGGCCGCCCCCGCGGTTGAAGCTAATGCCCTCGGCGGTGGCCTGCCCTTCGAAAGTGCCGATTTGATCGGCATCCAGGCCGTAGCGCATGTGAAGGAGATAATGGCCCGGGCCTGCAGACTCGTCCTTGCTGATTTCCAGGAATAACCCTTCAACGCCAATCCATCGGCCGACCCATTGGTCGGTCATCTGGTGGTGGGGTTGGTTTTGCTCGGTTGCAGTATCTGAAGCGGGTGCGTTTGATGCGGTGGTATTGCTGTTGCTACACCCGCTTATCAGCATCGTAGCGATTAGCGCTAATAATGCTTTTTTCATAGCTGGCTCCTTATCGTTACTGGGTGTTGCTCAGTATAGGACGAAATGTACTCTCATCAGTTTGAACGTATTTTGGTATATGTCGATGGGCTATGTGCTGCTGAGGTATTTTAAAAACTTACACACCGGCTTGCTGATTATGAACAGGGGTACGTCCGGTGGTTGCTTCAAACACTGCTGAATTTATTTTTGCTCGTGAGGGAATCAATGGGGTAGAGTTAAATTAATTTATGAAATCACTGTTAACTAGGTATCTTCAGGATTTCCCATGTATTCAGACACCTGGCTTCAACGCTGGTTACCTCTTATCACTGATCGAGCTGACTGCGGGCCAGTCCTAGAGCTTGGTTATGGTGCTGACCCATATTGCGAAGAGCTTAACGTGAAGAAGCTTGTTGCGGCCTGAAATAGCACATAGCCAGGCCATTCTCCAGGTGTCATATCCTTCGAGTCGCAGCGGTTTTGCCACTGGTGATGGCAGGCGCTATAAGTTTCTATAGCGCCTGTGATGACAGACTGCAGACGATTTCCCAAAAATAGACAAAATTAAATTTTAATTAATATTCCATGTAAGTCTCGGTTAAACTGCTGGTTAGTGACAACACCCTGCTCTAAGTCAAAATTGTCAAAAAAGCTTGGTAAGGAAAGCGCGCCTATAACGGTTGCTGAAAAATAGGGAGCTGACGCTTGTGCGGAAGCTAAGACACTTTGTGCCCCACCTTGACCAGGTGAGGTAGATAACATAAGAACGGGTTTATTTTGAAATACTTTCATATCTATTCGTGATGTCCAGTCAAATAGATTTTTATAGGCTGACGTATAAGTCCCATTGTGTTCCGCGAATGACATTACGATGACATCTGCTTCACCGATAGCGTTGTAAAAAGCATGCGCCAATTCAGGGATGCCAGACTCCTTTTCTCTTTCTCCGCTAAATATTGGCATTTCAAAGTCGTTAAGATCGATTAACGAAATATCTGCATCGCTGACTTGTTGTGCTGCATAAAAAGCCAGTTTTTTGTTAATGGAGCTTTTGCTGTTGCTAGCGCCGAAGGCAAGTACTTTCATTTTAAAATCCTCTGAGTTGATTTTTTCAAGGGTGTTGGTTTGGTTTTAGTTACACGTTTTTAATAAAAATGTTATCTGAAGCGATAAGATTGAGTTGGCTTTGACGTAGGGCTATTCTGAAACCTCAACTAAGGTTGAGGTCAAGAGGGGCGCGAAAAATAAACTTATAGGCATTTTATTTGAGCTTGAAGAGCTTCCGAATCAGACCCGTGTCACTCTTGTTGATTGGGACAAATTGGGCTCTAGGTGGCGAGGCGAGCTAAATAGGAAGATAACGCAGTTAATTGAACTGAGAGATATGATGACAGACTGCATCGGGTGTGGTTGCCTTTCTCTTGATAAGGTGCAAGCTACATTCTTGAAAGTCATGACTCCTTAATCTTCAAACACAAACCAGGGAAAGTCGTGATCGCCGCGTTTGCCGAATCGACAGAGCTGCCCACTTGGTGCTGACGAACTTTAGTCCTCGTTACCAGTTCAACCCCCAGCGTCGGAGCCAGTAAGATGCTAAGCCGTGAGTAAGAGGCTTTTGCTTACCAACGCCGTCAATGGGTTGGAAAAAGTGCACAACCGACTAGGCGGGTTGCGCTTAGGTGTTGCTTGATAAAAGCCAAGGCTTAGCGCAGTTTGTGCGCTGATGACCGAACCCAACGAGGAGATCCATCATGCAGAAGGTAAGAATTGATCTAGTGTTCGATGTAGCCTGCCCATGGTGCGCGATCGGCTATCGGCGCTTGGAACAAGCGCTAGAAACCCTTGATGGCGAGATCGACGTTGAGCTCTTCTGGCAGCCCTTTGAACTCAACCCTGACATGCCGCCCGAGGGCGAGCCGATCCTGGAGCACTTGTGCCGCAAGTACGGCAAAGATGCTGCCAGCATGGCGCAGTCCCAGCGTGAGATTATGGCGGTGGCCGAAGAGCTTGGATTAAATTTTCGTGGCGCCCAGGAGCGTCGAGCGAACAATACCTTCGATGCCCACCGCGTGCTTGCGTGGGCTGCAACGCAGAACCTAGAGACGCCCCTGCAATTGGCACTGTTTGATGCCTATTTTGGTGAGGCGAAAAACCCTTCAGACCCAGAGGTTCTACGCGAGAAGGCCATTGAGGTCGGGCTTGACGGTGACGTTGCCGAGTCCATCGCCCGGTCTGATCAGTACGCAGACGAAGTTCGAGCGGCAGAGCAGCGATTCATGGAAGCAGGGGTCACTGCCGTGCCGGGATTCATCCTCGACGGGCGCTACCTGATTTCGGGCGCCCAGCCAGCTGAAGTGCTTGTCGATGCGCTTCGTCAGGTGGCCGAAGAGAACGCCAGCCGCTAATGTTTTAGAGGCTCTGGCCTGAGATGCGGCTGGTAAGGCTGGCTCATATTGCAACTTCTTCAGCGCTGGGTTTAAGACTCAAAGTCAGCGCTCAATCCCTTACTGCAAAAACGCCCGCAATGTATCGCTAGCTTGGTCGATGGAAACAACGCCATCCAAATGGCCTCGATCGCCTTCCAGGGTTTCAAGCGTCACCTCAGTGCCATCTGCCTCAATTAGCTCGGCGGTTCGACGCACACCTTCAGGCGCGAAGACGAGGTCGTTTTCGCTATACAGCATCAGTGTCGGTGCTTCGATGGCGGCAAGTCCTTCCTCTAGCGAGTCGCCGTGGCCTGCCATAAAGGTTTGGTTGGCGCGCACCAGATAGAGCAGATGGTTGGCATCGGAGGTGGCCGCGCGGGCGGCGACGATGTCATCCAGCGTTTTCTCAATCGCGTAGCGGGCGTTGATATCCTGGGCTGGGTCGCGTTCTTCGTCGGCCCAATCGCGGTTAAAGGTTTCGTTAGCCCACTGCCAGTGGTTGGCGTTGAGTGTCACCAGTTTTAGCGCTTCTTTTAGCCCGTCGATAGGCGGTTCGCCGTCGTAGTAATTACCCTCGTTCCAGTTGGCGTCTAAACGAATCGGCGCGGCCCAGGCGCTTAGGGTTGCCAGCAGCCAAGGGTCGGCAACGCCGCCGCCAATCACTGAGATTAGCCGTTCTACTCGGTCAGGATAGGCGCTGGCCCACTCGAAGGCCTGTAGCGCGCCCATTGAGGCACCCATCATCGCATGCAGTGATTCAATGCCTTGGCTTTCGAGTAGCTCGCGCTGTACCTCGACAAAGTCGCGGATGGTGACGACCGGGAAGTCCATGCCCCAGGGCTCGCCGGTGTCAGGGTTGATGGAGGCGGGCCCGGTGGTGGTGACGTTGGGGTCTTTGGCATTCAGGTTAACCAGCGTATCCGAGGAGATGATGTAGTACTCATCGGTATCGAGTGGCTTGCCGGGGCCAATGATGGCATCCCAGTAGCCGGTCGGCTGCCCATTTTCCTCATAGCGGCCTGCCGCATGGCTGGTGCCAGAGAAGAAGTGGGTGATTAGAATGACGTTATCGCGGGCGTCATTGAGCTCACCGTAGGCTTCCCAACCCACCGTGATGTTGGGGATCGTCTCACCGCCCTGGGTAGTGAAGCTGTCCATTTCAAAGGTCTGCTTCTCGACGACGCCATCCCAGGCCCACAGGGGAGAAGCCAGAAGGAGGCCAAGGCCGGAACAGAGCGTTGCCGTGAACAGCGCATATCGTGTAGATGCCATAGGGTTGCCTTTAACGAGGGGTTATTGTGATTGTTATGGGCCACCGGCAGTGACCACCCTCTCAGCGTAGTAGACCCTAGCGCATTTTGAATGGATTCAACCCGTTGGCTTGCTGCATCATCATTCAGCACCGTTTAACATATTAAGTGCTTGAGGAAGAACGAGTGGTTAACAATGTTTACCACGGGGGGCCACTACTAGTAATAGACGTCTTTGCTCCGCGCTGATGCCTTGATGCTACTGCGGCCTCTCGTCCGCCCTAGCCTCATGAGTCGGCTATATTGGTTTCTGTCTCGAAAGCGTGTTCATCCACCCATTTGGCTAAATCACCCAGTGCTTTCATCGCACCTGTCTTGGTGTACTCCCGGGGCCAAGCACTCAAAGCCAACCAGCGCCCAGCGGTTTCAGGCCAAGTGTCGTTGCCATGGCCTTCTCTGTACCAAGTACAGTCTGGGTGTTTGGTGACAGGCGTTACCTTTAAAAATGCCCGTTCGATTTTTTTCAGCCAAGGGTCACTGCTTACCTGGCTTTCCAAGTAGGCCCGAACTTCAAAACCGATGCTTTCATCACCTTCCGACTCTGATGAAGGATAATAAACGAGGCATATTTGGGAGGCTCCTGTATTACTCCAAGCACTGGGGAAGAAACGCCATACTCTTGTCTCTTCACTCCAAATTTCCGGCTTTTTCTTGGTATGGATATCGCTGGTAGCTATTTGCAATGCAGCCGCAATATGGCTTTTACCTTCCGCCATCAACTCCTGTTCGAATTGCTCCAAACGCTGAGATGCTTCATACAGGTCATTGAAATGCTTCAACGAAAAATTCAGTTCGACTTTCGTCATTGTCTTTTCTTCAGTTGGATGGGCGATAGAAGTGAGGTGCTGTAACAACTCTTGATAGAAAATTTGCCATTTCGTCTGATCAGATGGGGCTACGTCTTTCCCGTACAGTTCATAAGCTGAGACCAATACTTCCGAGTAGGATAACGTTGGCCAGCCTGCGTTAGTGGCGGGTGCCTGAACGCCTTCCTTGGAGTCATCTGGGCATAAAACGCATTTGTAGATATTAACTTCATAGCTTTTCAGCAAGTCGTCATAGGCATAAAACGGATTATTAGTCGCCGAAGCCCATACTTTATGCTCAATGCCCAATACGAAGTTGTTTCCTGAAACCAATAAGTCCAAGCGCTTGATCGATTCGCTTTCGACATTCCAGCTCCCTGCTTCCCGTTCGGTAGTGACTGCTTCCCAGTCGACTTGCTGTAGATGGTCATGATCGAATCGCTCTTTACGAACTAGTGCATGCAGAACGGCCTTGGCTAACCAGTGAGGCGCACCGGGATAACCGCCCATAAAGAAGGCCATTAAGTCGGATAGTCGGTTCTCATTCTGACCAGGTCCTGCAACCGAAAACAAATTGGGTGTCAGGGGTTCTGGCTTGGGCAGCAGTGCCAGCTTCTCGAAAAACCGCTCCAAAGCTGCCAAATCATTCGATTCTGAATACATTGATGAATCCTAATGGAATTTAAACGGATTCAACCCGTTGGCTTGCTGCATCATCATGCGTTTGGCGAACGGGAAGCGCTCGGCTATTTGCAGGCTTAGATCGCCTAGTTGGCGCAGCGGCTTGGCGCCGGTAAACAGGTGGTGAAAGCTGTCGGTGGCAGCGATCATCGCCTGGTTGGCCGCGCGGCGCTGGCACTCAAAGCGGAGTAGGTTGATATAGTCGCCGGGGTCGCGGCCCTGGATAATGATCTCGGCAAGGGTGTCGGCGTCGTGCAGGCCGATATTTAACCCCTGGCCTGCCAGCGGGTGCACCACATGGGCCGCGTCGCCAATGAGTGCCAGACGCTTGCCGATGTAGCGGTGGGCATGTTGGCGCTTGATGGGAAAGCTGGCCCGGGCGACGATACGGATGAGGTTGCCCAGGCGTTTAGGGAAGGCCATTTCGATGGCTGCTTTGAGTGCGTCATCGTCCAGCTGTTCGCGGGCTTGGGTGGTTTTATCTGTGTCGTACCACACCAAGGAAGCGCGATGGCCGGGCAATGGCAGCATGGCAATGGGGCCCGTGGGGGTGAAGACCTGCCAGCTGACATCCTGCTGGGGCAGCTCGGTTTCCACGTTAATGATCATCGCCCGCTGATGGTAGTCGTGGCTACTAACGTTGATCCCCGCTAGCTCACGTAGGGTCGATTGCGCGCCGTCGGCGCCGACGATCAAACGGGCGCTTAGGGTTTTGCCATTATCCAGCTCCAGCAGGCGGCCAGTGCTTGAGGTGATCGTACTTAACGGCGCGCATTGGGTGTAGCAGGTGACGCTGGGCAGTTGTTCTAGCCGTTGCCATAGCGCGTACTGCAACGTGCGGTTTTCGATAAAGATGCCGAAGTCATCCATGCCACTATCCTGAGCGGAAAACAGCGAATGGCCGGTGCCGTCCTGGTTGGAGACATCGATATGCCGAAAAGGGCAGCAACGCTCCTCAGGTAACGTCGTGCCGCTGGCCTTAACGAACGCTAACGAGCGCGCATTCAGCGAGGAAATACGCAGGTCATAGTCACCGCTAGGGGGAGTAGGGGCATCGCCGTGCTCCACCAGCCCTACGGAGAAGCCCGCATGACCCACGCGGGCCGCCAGGGCGGCGCCCACCATGCCGCCACCGACAATAATAATGTCATGATCGTGCTGCATAAGAGTATCTCCTGGGTGCACAATAACCGTTAAAGGGCGCGTTGCATGGCCCGCTGTTGCTATACAGTATCGTTGAGTTTGAGCCACATTGCCTAGAGGTGAACGATTGACGCAGGCCGTGGAAATTGCAGAAAGCGTTGCCCAGGCGGGCGAGGAACTGGCTGATTTTATTCAGCGGCACCCCAAACTGTGGGTGATTACCGGTGCCGGTGTGAGTACCGACAGTGGCATTCCGGACTATCGCGATGCGGATGGTCAGTGGAAGCGGCCACCCCCGGTGCAGCATGGCGACTTCATGAGTTCTCATCACGTTCGCCAGCGCTACTGGGCCCGCGCGCTGATCGGTTTTAGCGCCATGCGCGAAGCCCAAGCCAGCGGCGCACACCGTGCGTTGGCCGCGCTGGAGTCACAGGGTTATATCCAGCAGTTGGTGACCCAAAACGTTGACCGTTTACATCAGCGCGCTGGTTCCCGCCGGGTGATCGACCTGCATGGTCGAGCGGACATGGTGAAGTGCATGGTGTGCGACTATCAAATGATGCGCCACGCCATGCATGCCGAAATGGCGCGCATGAATCCGAGCTTTACTGGTTTGCAGGCGGGGCACGCTCCGGATGGCGACGCCGACCTAGAAACTGACTTCAGCACTTTTCGTATTTTCGACTGCCCGCGCTGTAGCGGCATCCTGAAGCCCGATGTGGTGTTCTACGGCGATGTGGTACCCGCCGAACGGCGGCTGGCAGCGCAGGTAGCGCTGGCCGAGTCGAATGCGGTGCTGGCTGTGGGCACCTCGTTGATGGTGTTTTCCGGCTACCGTTTTTGCCGCGCCGCCCATGAGCGGGGCATGCCGCTAGCATCGCTATCGCTCGGCGTCACCCGGGCAGACGCGCTATTGACCCACCAGTGGCGGGCGCCGTTGACGCCGGTGCTCGAGCAGGCTGTGCGCTGTTTGCACGGAAACTAGAGCGCCTGAAACACTGATAGCATTTCCTGGGTAACTTTTTACCATGCTCCTCATTGCCTGGAGCCAAAGTTTGCCCGTTCGATATGTTTTTTGGCATCGTCCCAAGGCAATCTGCGTTTGCGTGCTTTCATCAAATCAAGGGAGGCTAAGCTCTCCTCATTGGACAATAGCCCGAACTCAATCATCTCAGTGAACACCCATAGCGTGCCTCTTATATCAACACCTTCGCGCCCAGCAAGGGCGCGCAGATTATTGTCTCCCGTAAGCAACGGGCAGGCTTCCTGCTTAGCTAAAGCCAGCGCTAGCCTGTCGTACAAGCCGGGCTCTTCGCCATGCTCTTCTCCCAAGGTGATCGCATAATCGATGTATAAGGATTCAACAACGAGTGTTTTTAACCCCATATCAATTAGGTACGGGCTGCCGTCTTCAATTTCTTCTTCATAAAGCACGTCAGGCATAGCGAAAACATAAGGAAGCTGAAAGAGTGTTTCCAGTATGCCCCCAGCCTCTAAATCAATTATTACGTTGGCGTCACTGATGAGTAACAGCATCAGCAGACTCCATTAGGCGTTCTCGATAGAAGCGCATCCTTGGGATGCCGAGCAGTTCAGCCGCCTTTGCCTCGGAAATAAGGTCTTCTGCTAATGCCCGATATACTAGCTGCTCAAATAGAGAAGGGGCTTCGTTAGGTAGCACCTCGCCGGGCTCGTTAGTCCTCCAGCCGCGAGCCGAGAACATTCGCATCGTTGCCTCTCGCAACCCGTCATGGATAACGCCACATTGAAACGCACGCATTACCCACCCGGCCATTGAAAGGCCGTACTCATGCTTTAGATGGTAAAGTTCTTGTGGCTCTAAGCGCTTTCGCTGAGAGCCAAGCTCCTTAACAACGGACTCTCTTGGGGCTAAAAACGCGCCAGCAAAACGGTCGCATGCCTTTTCTTCATTTACTCCGTCCGTCAATCGACCTGCAAAAAGCACGTGAGCCAGTTCGTGGGCGAGAGTAAAACGCTGGCGATCCCCAGGCCAGCGAGAAGACACCACTATGACAGGGTAGTACTGCCCATCTACTGTCATTGCTGTAGCAGTCATGCCCGAAAATGCTTTGTGTTCCACGTCGACTGCCATTACCAACAACCCCAAGGGTTCAAGCTCTGCGGTCAGGTCGGCAATTGGATTTAACCCAAGCTCCCATGCGTGTCGTACATTCTCTGCGATGCCCTCAATCTCGTCCAAATCTTCTATTTGGCGAGGTACACAACCAGGGACTGCGAAGTGTGGAATGGGCAACTCGGGGAACGCGTTAAGCAATTCGACACGTTTCTCAATCATTTCCGTAATGCGGATTTGTATAGCGTCAGAACGCTTCTTCCCAAACGTGCTGTGTTTACGAAATTCGATGTTCGACAACGTTACCGTCGACTTTCGGAAAAAATATTCTGTGCGAACGCCACACGCTTTAGCGATCTTGAGCAATTTAGAGGAGTCGGGTGTTGCTTTACCTTTTTCATACTTCTGTATTGCCGCCTTGGAAACCTCAAGCTGCTGGCCCAACGCTTCAAGCGTCAAGTCAGCAGCAAGGCGTGCCTGATGGATTCGTTGACCTAGCATAGATGTCACTCGGTTTACTTTTATAAAAGTATTTTGTGAAAAGTAAACCTTGTGCCAAACAATAACCAGCGGAAAAAATTCACAGAAATCTTTATTAAGAGAAAAGTGACCGGACTTTATGCTCACGTACCAGCCAGCAGCCAAGCATATCTCTCGCCACTTCAAGCGTGTCCCGATTATAAAAATCCCTTGGCAGTGGCGTCAGCTCGCTGTTTTTAACATTTGGTATGTTTGGCAACATCGCCTCGGCGTTTAGTTGAGTAGAATGCTAGGGTATTAGATAGTTATTGCCACTAAAAGCGGAGCCTATCGTGCTGCCATTCGAACATCTCTATTCCACCTTGCCTGAACCCCTCTGGGTCGCCACCCAAGCAACGCCTGTGGCCAGCCCGGAGCTGATTGCGTTCAATGCGCCGCTTGCCCATGAACTGGGGGCCAAAGAGATACCTGACTCAACAACGCTTGCCGATTGGTTTAGCGGCAACCAGCCCATGCCGGATGCCAAGCCGGGCGCCTTAGGTTACGCCGGGCATCAGTTCGGCAACTTTGTGCCGCAACTGGGCGATGGCCGTGCGCTGTTGCTGGGCGAAGTGATCGATCAGAATGGCGTTCGCCGCGATGTGCAGCTAAAAGGCAGCGGCCGCACACCGTTTTCCCGTGGTGGCGATGGTCGTTCGCCGTTAGGGCCGGTGCTGCGTGAATACCTGGTCAGCGAGTTCATGGCCGCCATGGGGATTCCCACCACCCGTGCCCTTGCGGCCGTGGCGAGCGGCGAGCGAGTGGTACGGCAAATGGCTGAGCCCGGCGCCGTCTTTACCCGCGTGGCGAGCAGCCATATTCGCGTGGGCACCTTTCAGTTTGCCGCTGCACAGCGGGATGAAGCATTGCTCAAAGCCCTGGCGGATCATGTGATTGCGCGCCACTACCCGGATGCCGCCAACGCAGAAGATCCCTATATGGCGCTGCTGGAAGCGGTGGTCGCTCGTCAGGCGGTGCTGATTGCCCGCTGGATGAGCGTGGGCTTTATTCACGGCGTGATGAACACCGATAACTGCAGCATCGCCGGTGAAACCATCGATTACGGCCCCTGTGCCTTTATGGAGCAGTTCGATCCGCAAAAGGTGTACAGCTCCATCGATCAAGGCCGACGCTACGCCTTTGCCAACCAGCCAGCGATTGCCCAGTGGAATCTGGCCCGCTTTGCCGAAACGCTGCTGCCGCTGATGCGGGAAGAGGGCGACGCGGTCGTGGAGCAGGCCACTGACGCCATCCGCCGCTTTGAATCACTGTTCAGCGCCGAGCAACTACGACTGCATGCCGATAAGCTCGGTTTAGCGGCGGCAAGCCCCCAAGCCGAAGCGCTAATGGAAGGCCTCGAAAGCCAGATGCATCAGGGGCGGATGGACATGACCGCCACCTTTGACGCGCTCACGCAATACGCTTCCTCGCCGAGCGATGAGTACCGCCAGGCACTGCTGGCACTGACGACTCAGCCTGACGGTTTGACCGCGTGGCTGGATACCTGGCAGCAAGCGCAGATAGCCAGCCAAGATAGTGAGCGTTTTGCGGCCATGCGAAGCGCCAACCCGGCCATTATTCCCCGTAACCACCGGGTTCAAGAGGTCATTGATGCCGCTTACGACGGTGATTTTTCGCCTTTCCACACCTTATTGGCAGTTGTGACTAAGCCGTTCGATGAATCTGTTGAAGCGCGCCGTTTAGCAGAGCCCGCCACGGAAAATGAGCAAGTGCTAAGAACCTTCTGTGGTACATAACGCCTATGCTAGACTGTGTTTTTTTACAGTTGGGCGGGTAGCCGGTGCGCAAAATCATTCACTGCGACTGTGACTGCTTTTATGCAGCAGTGGAAATGCGCGATAACCCCGCGCTGCGGGATATACCGATTGCCATTGGCGGCAGCGTCGAGCAGCGCGGGGTGGTCGCCACCTGTAACTATCCCGCCCGCGAATTTGGCATTCACTCGGCCATGCCCATGGCCCAGGCACTCAAGCGCTGCCCACACCTCACAGTGATTCGCGGTGAGATGGCCAAATACAAAGAGGTCGCCCGCCAGGTCTTCGCCATTTACCGCGATGTGACTGAACTGATCGAACCGCTCTCCCTGGATGAGGCCTTTCTGGATGTCTCGGAGGTCACCCAGCATCACGGCAGCGCGACACTCATGGCCGAAGCGATCCGCGAACGGGTCAGCCGCGAAGTGGGGATCACCGTTTCGGCGGGCGTAGCGCCCAACAAGTTTCTGGCCAAAATTGCCAGCGACTGGAACAAACCCGACGGCCTGTGCGTGATTACGCCGGATAAGGTCGATAGCTTCGTACAACAGTTGCCGGTCAAGAAAATCCACGGGGTAGGGCCCCGCACGGCCGAGAAACTGGCGGGGCTGGATATTCACACCTGCGCTGACCTGCGTACCCGCACGCTAACCGACCTGGTCGAGCACTTTGGCCGTTTTGGACGGCGGCTGTATGAGCTGAGCTGGGGGCGGGACGAGCGCCCGGTGAAAACCCACCGGGAGCGCAAGTCGGTCAGCACCGAACAGACCTACGCCCAGGATTTACCCAACCTCGACGCCTGCCGCCGTGAGCTACCCGCGCTGATCGAAGATTTAGAGCGCCGCTACGCACGGCTTGACCCGCCACTGGCGGTGCGCGGGTTAATCGTAAAAGTGAAGTTCAACGACTTTACCCAAACCACCGTCGAACACGCCGACCCCGCGCCTAACCTTGAACAGTTTGAAACCCTGCTTAACGTTGGCTGGGCACGTGGCGAGCGCCCCGTGCGCCTGCTTGGCGTAGGGTATCGGCTGGCGGACAACAGCCAGGAGCATCAGCTGTCGTTGTTTTAATTAGCCTGTTAATCCTTTTGTCGATTGACGCTCATACAGTAGCGCGTTAAAACAGATGTATGATAGGCGGCATAAATAACCATGTTTCACATTAGCCGTCTTCCTGCCTTTTTAACGCGCGAGCCTTGCCATGTCTGCTAATGCTGCCCAACGTCCCCGTTTAGTGTTTGCCCATGCCAATGGTTTTCCGGGCTTAAGCTATCGCAGCCTGCTGAACCCACTGGCAGAGACCTTTGATCTGCACCCTCTGGATCGCCTGGGTCACCACCCTGACTACCCCGTTAATCATAACTGGGGCAACTTGGTGGATGAGCTGCTGAGCTATCTACCCGAGACGGATACGCCGCTTCTGGGCGTGGGGCACTCTTTGGGTGGCACGCTAATGGCCATGGCCGCGGATAAACAGCCCGAGCGCTTCTGCGGGGTGATTATGCTTGATCCCCCTTTGATGCTGGGGAAGGACGCCTGGGCAATGAAAGCCGCCAAGCGGTTTGGCTTTGTGGATCGGGTTACTCCTGCTGGAAAAACCTTGGGGCGGCGCACCGTGTGGCCGAGTCGCGAAGCGATGGCAAGCTCGCTGGGTCGCCGGGGGCTGTTTCGTCGCTTTACCCCGGAGGCGCTCAACGACTACATTGAAGCAGGGACGCGTTTGCTAAACGATGGCAGTGCAGAACTGACCTTTGATCCTGGTATTGAGGTGGAAATTTTCCGCCACCTGCCGGATCACCTCTCGCGCCTGCCGCAGCGTTTGGGCGTGCCGTTAGAACTGGTGGCGGGCAAAGAGTCCCACCTATTGACCGCTTCACGTATAAAACGCTTGAAGCGTAGAGGGCTATCGGTGAGTGAAGTCCCCGGTACGCATATGTTCCCGATGGAGCATCCGGACGAGACCCGTGCCGCTATTTTGGCTGCCTGGCAGCGTTTATCCAGCGTCCGTCAGCCCCAAAACACAGCGTAAGGAGGCGTTATGTATCTTTCCGTACAGCTTAGCTATTACCCGTTGGCCGATGACTTCAAGCCGGTGGTCAAAGAGGTGGTGAAACGCCTTGAGGCGACAGGGTTGGAAGTACACCCGAATCGCATGAGCACCCAGGTATTTGGCGAGTTCGATGCGGTCATGGCGGGACTGAGCGAGGTGATGAAGTGGTCGTTCGAAACCCACGGCAAAGCGGTCTTCACGGCTAACTTCCTCGAAGGCGATCGTCGGCCACGCTAATCACGCAGCATAGGCAACGCCGCCCACTGGGCGGCGTGTCGTTGTCTGGTCCGTTCGCGTCGCTATGGGACATAAATGGTTCCCAAATGACTGTAGTTTAATCCCTATACCAATCAAAATAGGGGTTAAAAGAATGTTCCATCCTGCTGATTTAAATAACAAATTCCCTCATGCGGGTAAAAAGCTCTCGATAGCGCTAGGGGCACTACTCGTCAGTGGCTATGCGCATTCCCAGTCGGTCAGTATGGACTTCTCCAATGAGTATAATGCGTCCTCCATTCATGCTCAGGGCGATGCCTATTTTATTGATAAGCTTGCCGAGTTAACCGATGGCGAAATTGATATCACGCTGCATACGGGTGGCTCGCTCGGCTTTAATTCCGGCGATCATTTTTATGGCGTGGCCGATGGCGCCGTCGAGATAGCGGATACGCTCTCGGGCACCATGAGCGGTATCGATTCGCTGTTTCTACTCTCTTCACTGCCCTTTATTGTCGACGACGTTGCCGATGCGCGGCGGCTTTATGACATAGCAAAACCCTATTACGAAGAGGTGTTCGCCGATAATAACCAGGTGCTGCTATATGCCTCGCCCTGGCCGCCGAGCGGCATCTGGTCTGAAGACGAGATCGCGAGCCAGGACGATCTCGAGAACCTGAAGATTCGCACCTTTGACCGTAACGGTACCGAGACATTTAGAAATGTAGGCGCCTCGCCTGTCAGCCTGTCCTGGGCCGATGTGGTACCCCAACTGGCCACCGGCGGTATCGAGGCGGTGTTAACGTCCGCCGAAGCGGGGGCCAATGCCAGCTTCTGGGAGCACCAGAATTACTTTGCCGGGGTCCAGTACGCC
Organism: Vreelandella sp. 2A-K22; assembly: GCF_054065485.1. NCBI lineage: Bacteria > Pseudomonadati > Pseudomonadota > Gammaproteobacteria > Oceanospirillales > Halomonadaceae > Vreelandella > Vreelandella sp. 2A-K22. The sequence continues at coordinate 87,324 of NZ_JBSUGC010000007.1, forward strand.
ATTCCCCTCAACATGGTGCACATGAATCGCGATGCGTTCGAATCGCTTACCGACGCTCAACAGGATGCGGTCATGGAAGCGGCCAGCCTGACTGACCAACACAACTGGGAAGCGGTTGAAACGCGTACCGAAGAGAACTACCAGACGCTGGGTGAGCACGACGTCGCGATCAGTGATCCCGTTTCGGACGAGCTGCTGACGCCTCTCAAAGAAGCCGCCAGTGGCGTGGTCGAGAGCTGGCTGGAGAATACCGGTGATGACGGCGAGTCTATCCTGAGCGAGTTCCGAGGCGAGGAATGAGAGCGCTCAACATCATCGAGCGTATCTCTCAACTGCTCAATCGGGTTGGTGCTGTCATTGCCGTGCTGCTCATTATTTATATGCTCGGCCACATCCTGTTAGAGATAGCGCTCAGGCTATTTGGTCACTCGACGTTTATCCTCGATGAGTATATCGGCTATGCCGTGGCCACGATGTCATTTTTAGGCCTGCCTTATGTGCTGGAGAAGGGCGGGCTGATCCGTGTCTCGCTGCTGCTGGAGCGCTTTCCTGAAACCATGCGCTGGCCGCTGGAGCTATTCAGCAGCTTGGTAACGGCAGGCTGCTTTGTGTGGCTATCGACCTTCTGGTTTCAGAACGTTCAGCGTAGCTATAGCCGCGGCACCGTCAGCGAAACCATGGCAGAGACGCCTATTTGGCTGCCGGAGAGCGCCATCCTCGTGGGCATGTGGTTAATTTCCATCACGCTGTTAGTCAGAGCTCTGAAAATAATGGTTCTGCGTTCAGGCTACTCGTCTCGCGTCAATTGAAGCAGCGACTAATAGGAAAGGCGTTATGGATATTTTTTGGTCGGCCGTCGGGGTCGGCGTACTGCTGTTGTTCTTTTTGTCGATGGGCACCTGGATTTTTGCGTCCATGCTGGCCGTGTCCATCGGCTCGCTTTGGCTGTTTGGCGACTTCGGTGCTGATCGTATTGGCCTGATTTTCTCGCGAATTCTCTACCGTGCCAGTAATAGCTGGGAGTTATCGGCCATCCCGCTGTTTATATTGATGGGCGAGCTGATTTTTCGCTCCAACATTTCCGAGCGGCTTTTCAAAGGGCTGGTGCCGATTACCCGCCATTTGCCGGGCGGCATTCTCCACACCAACGTGCTCGGCTGTACGCTGTTTGCGGCAGTGAGCGGCTCCAGCGCGGCGACGACCGCGACGATTGGCAAAATCACCACCCAGGAGCTGAAAACGAGGGGGTACGATCGCAACCTGTCGATCGGTTCGCTGGCGGGCGCCGGTAGCCTTGGGCTGTTGATTCCGCCTTCGATCGTGATGATCGTCTATGGCGTTCAGGCGGAAGTCTCCATCAGCCAGCTGTTCATGGCGGGGGTGGTGCCGGGCCTGTTAATTGCGCTGCTGTACAGCGTGTATATCGGCGCGAGGACCTATCTGTCGCCGTCGTTGGCACCCAAGCAGGAGGCGACTGACCAGAGCGTAGGGCAATCCATTTTGTTGCTGCTGCCCGTGCTGGTGTTGATCAGCATCGTGATCGGCTCTATCTATAGCGGTATTGCCACGCCCTCGGAGGCGGCTGCGGTGGGCGTGGCCGCGACGTTGGTGCTGCTCGGTGTCGAGCGCCAGCTTTCGGCGCGGCTGTTTATCGAGGCGTTCAGAGGCACATTGATCACCAGTATCATGGTGTGCAGCCTATTGATTACTGCCACGCTACTCTCCACGGCGATGGGCTACCTGCACCTGCCCCGGGAGCTTGCGGAGTGGATCGCCGCGCAAAACTTTACCCCGATGTCGTTGTTGCTGGCGCTGGCGGTTTTCTATGTGGTGCTGGGGCTTTTCCTGGACGGTATTTCGATCACCGTGATGAGCCTGCCGATTACGCTACCGATCGTGCTGTTGGCGGGGTTCGATCCGATCTGGTTTGGCATCTTCCTGATCATCATGATCGAGCTTGGCCAGATAACGCCGCCGGTCGGATTCAACCTGTTTGTGCTGCAAAGCCTGACGGGGGAAAGCATCAGCCGGGTGGCCCTGGCAGCGCTACCTTTCTTCCTGCTGATGTGCGTGGCGGCCTTGATCATCAGCTTATGGCCGGATATTGCCTTGTGGCTGCCTCGCTTTATGGCGGAATAAGCAGGTTAGGTATCCACACAAGTAAAAACGCCGCCCCAAATTTGGGCGGCGGTTTAGTTCTTGCTGACTAACGCTTAATTACACCAGTGAATCCAGGCAGGACTCAATAATATCCAACCCTTCATTGAGCACGTCATCTTGAATGGTGACAGGCATCAAGAAGCGGATGGTGTTGCCGTACATGCCGCAGGAAAGCAGGATCAAGCCCTCTTCGCGGGCTTTCTTGCACAGCGCGGCAGCCAGTTCAGGGTTAGGCGTGTGATCGGCTTTATTCGACACCAGCTCAAAGGCAGCCATGGCGCCCATGTTGCGCACGTTGTCGATGCAATCAAACTTATCTGCCCAAACGTTGAAGCGCTTGGCCAACTTGTCGCCCAAAGCCTGGCTCTTCTCCAGAATGTTCTCTTCTTCAAACACTTCCATAACCGCCAACGCGGCCGCACAGGCGGTGGGGCTGCCGGTGTAGGTGCCGCCCAATGAGTTAGGGCCTGAAGCATCCATCACCTTGTCAGTACCCACGATGGCGGAGATCGGCATGCCGTCGGCCATACTCTTGGCCATGGTCATAATGTCCGGCTCAACACCGCTATGCTCGATGGCAAACATTTTGCCGGTACGGCCAAAGCCTGACTGCACTTCATCGACTATCATCAGCATGCCGTGCTCATCGCAGATTTCGCGAACCTTGGTCAGGAAGCTGGTAGAGGCCGGGTAGAAGCCGCCTTCGCCAAGCACCGGTTCGAGCACGATGGCCGCGGTATCTTTGGGGTTGGCATCGGTTTTCAGCGTCATTTTCAGGCCGCGAATAGCTTCGTCTTCGCTAACGCCGTGGTAAGGCACCGGGTAGGGCGCACGGAAAACGGTGCCCGGCATGGGGCCGAAGTCGCTCTGGTAAGGCGCCACCTTGCCGTTCATGGCCATGGTGAAGAAGGTACGGCCGTGGTAGCCGCCATCGAAGCAGATAACGTTAGAACGGCCAGTGGCGGCGCGGGCGATCTTGACCGCATTTTCCAGCGCTTCCGCACCCGAGTTGGCCAGCATGACTTTGGCATGGCCACGAACGGGCACGATGTGACTGAGTTTTTCCGCGACTTTCACGTAGCCTTCATAAGGCATGACCGTTTGGCAGGTATGCATCAGCTTATCGAGCTGGGCTTTTACCGCTGCGACCACTTTGGGGTGACGGTGACCTACGTTGAGTACGCCAATGCCGCCTGCGAAGTCGATAAAGCGGTTGCCGTCCGCGTCCCAGATTTCAGCGTTTTCAGCGTGGTCGGCGAACGCCGTTGCGGGGCTTGCAGCGCCAGCAGCGACGTATTTATGTTTTAGCTCGTTTAGTTCGGCATTGCTGCTCATGGCTTACTTCCTAATTGATGAGGATTGATCTTTTAGCATAGTGCTTAATAGGGGTGCCTGATAGGGGCCTGATTGTGAAGTTTAAAAGCGTTGCCTACATGGATGACGAGGCAATGACAACACGGTTGCGCCCCGTCTGTTTAGCTTGATACATAGCTTTATCAGCACGATCAAGTAGCCGTTTGCCCGAGGCTTCAACGTAGCTGGCAATCCCCGATGAGAGCGTCATCGTTAATTGGTGCTTAGTAAACGTTTGTTGCGCGACGCTTTCACGAATGCGTTCCATGCCTTGGTAGGCTTCTTCAGAATTTACGCCTGGCATAATGATTAAAAACTCTTCACCGCCCAATCGTATGTGCAAATCGGTATCGCGCAGTACAGCACTCACTAAGGAGGTGATCTGTTGTAAAACGCTATCGCCCGCGCTGTGCCCATAGGTATCGTTGATCGCTTTGAAGTCATCCAGGTCATAGATCGCGATGCTGAAAGGTGTTCCATACCGCTCGCAGCGCTTGATCTCTTCATCCAGGCGCTGCAAACCGGCACGACGGTTGAGCAGCTCCGTTAGCTCATCGTGGTGAGCCAAATGATCCAAGCGCTCATTAGCCTGCTTGAGCCGCTCTTCTAGCTGTTTGCGCTGGGTAATGTCGATTATGAAAGTGACTTTACGCGGTTCGCCGTCGTCAGCCTCAATACGCGCAGCTTCGGCGATGATGGTGCGTCTTCCGCCGTTTTTGAGAACCACATCCCACTCTTGGCGCAGCTCTTGATCCTCGTTGCCCTGCATAAACTCAGTATGCAGCGCTGATAAAATCGCATGGTTCTCTTCGGGCACTACGTGGGTAAGGTGCTGGCCTAAAAGCTCTTCCTGCCGGTAGCCATAAAATTCACAGTAAGCTGGATTGACCATTTCAAAGTGACCCGAAGGGGTTGTAATACAGATTCCAATCGGTGCCGCTTTGATAACGTTTTCGGTATTGCGCTTTGAGCGGTTAAATAACTGGTAGAGTCTGTCGAGACTAATCTCTTTCATACACCGCTCCTGAGCTGCTATCTACTTCATTTTTTAACCCCACTAATAGCGGAACAATATTGGTGCACAAAGTGTTAATCGCCGGTTTTGCGTAGTAGAAACCCTGCTGATGAACAATCCCCGCGCGGGCGAGCCATAAGGCTTCGGCACGAGTCTCGACACCTTCGGCGATAAGAGTCATATCGAGCTCTTGGGCAAGCAGGATAATCGCGTTTAACAACGCTTGGCGGCGAAGATCATTATCGCAATTCATCACCAGCTCACGGTCGATTTTGAGCTTGTCAGGTGTCAAATCGGTCAATAAGTCCAAATTGGCGTACCCATTACCAAAATCATCCAGCGCCGTTTTAAAGCCCATGGAGCGGTAAGCATCGATGATATTGCACAGGTGCTGCCGGTCGCGGACGCGCTCGGTTTCGGTGATTTCAAAAATTAGCCGATGAGTTGGCCAACCCACCCGTTTTGATACCGCTAACGTTGCCTGGATGCAGGCTTCGGGCTCATAAACGGCGTTGGGCAGAAAGTTGATCGAAAGGTCGGTTTGCATATCCAGTGCGCTGGCCATTTCGATTGCTTTTACCCGGCAGGCCTGATCAAAACGGTAGAGGAGCTCATCAGTCACTTGCGAAATGACGCTCCAAGCGGATTCACCGCACGGCCCACGAACCAGTGCTTCATAGGTGACGATTTGGGCCAGCGATAGATCCACGATTGGCTGAAAGGCCATGGTGAACTCAAAGGGCAAGTCGCCTTCACAGCGTTTGCAACTGCCATTGACGCGTGCGCACTGGCTCATAGCTGCTCCTGAGGGATGGGTGTTGGATGGCGCTGTTAATGCCATAACATTAGATAGATTAATGCCTATAGCCTATGTTGAAGCATTCAACGCTCTTAACTTTAGGTCTTAATATACGTTTTGTATAGCTTTTGTACAACAATGGGTTGCGAAGCATTAGCCAGATGCCTGCTTCTTGGCTTGCAATATTGGTCGGTTCTTTTGGCTTAAAAAAAGGCGCCAAGTAGGCGCCTATAAGAGGGAAGTGCATAAACCATTAGTGCTATTAAATGATGCCTGCTGCGCGAAGCGCAGTGCGCTGCTCCAAGCTAATACCAAGTTCTTCCAGCACGCTTTCCGTATGTTGGCCTAAGTGGGGCGGCGCCGTAGTGGCGCTCATTTGGGCACCGTTAAAACGGATAGGGTTAGCGACCAGATCCACCTGACCTGCTTGGTCGTGGGGCAGGGTCTGCTTAAGTCCGCGGGCTTTCACATGGGGGTCGTCGAACACCCGATCCAGCGTATTGATCGGCCCGCAGGGAACGCCTACGGCTTCAAAAGCGGCTAGCCATTCATCAGTGCTGCGCTGGGCCAACGCCGTTTCCAGCTGCGGAACGAGCAGAGCACGATTGTTTACCCTGGCTCCATTGGTGGCAAAGCGTGGATCTTCCGCCAAAGCCGGTAGTGACAGCACCGCGCAAAAACGCTTGAACTGCTCGTCGTTGCCGACAGCCATAATCATATGGCCATCCTGGGTGGCAAACGCCTGATAAGGCACGATGTTGGGGTGAGCGTTACCCAATCGCTGGGGCACATTGCCCGAGGTGAGGTAATTCAGTGCCTGATTGGCGAGCACGCCTACCTGCACATCCATTAATGCCATATCGATATGGCAGCCCTCGCCGCTATCACGGCGCTGATAAAGCGCCGCTAAAATTGCATTAGCGGCATATAACCCGGTGAATATATCGGTAAAGGCGACGCCACTTTTTACCGGGCCACCGCCGGGTTCACTGTCGGGCTTGCCAGTTAGGCTCATGATCCCGCCCATGGCTTGGATCATAAAGTCATAACCGGCGCGGTGAGCGTAAGGGCTCTCCTGGCCGAAACCGGTAATCGAACAGTAGATCAACCTAGGGTTGAGCGCCTTTAAGCTGGCGTAATCCAGCCCGTAGCGTTTCAGGCCGCCAACTTTAAAGTTCTCTATCAGCACGTCAGAGTTAGCGACTAGCTGCTTGATCACTGCCTGGCCTTCGGGCTTGGCCATATCGACGGTCAGAGAGCGTTTACCTCGGTTAGCGCACAGGTAGTACGCCGACTCTTCGCTGCCCGCCAGCCAAGGAGGGCCCCAGTGGCGGGTGTCATCGCCGCTACCGGGGCGCTCTACCTTAATCACATCTGCCCCCATATCCGCGAGCATTTGTCCGCACCACGGCCCGGCCAGTACGCGGGAAATATCGAGTACTTTTATACCGGCCAGTGGTTTGGTTAGCTCGTTCATAGAGGCTCCGTTAATAAGTGACAAGTGATCAAGGTGCGGTGATTAAAAGAACGACTGAATGCCTGTCTGGGCGCGACCCAGAATCAGAGCGTGTACATCGTGGGTGCCTTCGTAGGTGTTTACCGACTCCAGATTGACCATATGGCGAATAACACCGTATTCGTCGGAGACGCCGTTACCGCCGTGCATATCGCGAGATTGGCGGGCGATATCCAGCGCTTTGCCGCAGTTGTTGCGCTTGATCAGCGAGACCATTTCCGGTGCCCAGTTGCCGCTATCCATTAGCCGGCCCACCTGCAGGGCTGCCTGCAAGCCAAGGGTGATCTCGGTCTGCATATCGGCGAGCTTTTTCTGGATCAGTTGGTTGGCGGCCAGCGGGCGGCCAAACTGCTTGCGGTCGAGGGTGTATTGGCGCGCTGCGTGCCAGCAGAACTCTGCCGTGCCCATCACACCCCAGGCGATGCCGTAGCGGGCTTTGTTGAGGCAGCCGAAGGGGCCTTTCAGGCCACTGACGTTGGGCAGCAGGTTCTCTTCGGGAACAAAGGCGTTATCCAGCACGATCTCACCGGTAATCGATGCGCGCAAAGAGACTTTGCCTTCGATTTTGGGCGTGGTGAAACCTTCGGTGCCGCGCTCGACAATAAAGCCTTTAATCTGATTGTCGTGAGCCGCTGATTTCGCCCATACCACCGCGATATCGGCAATTGGGCTATTGGTGATCCACATTTTTGCGCCAGTCAAGCGGTAGCCGCCGTCGACTTTTTCCGCGCGGGTAATCATGCCACCCGGATCAGAGCCGTGGTCGGGTTCGGTCAAGCCAAAACAGCCAACCATTTCACCGCTGGCAAGCTTAGGCAGGTACTTGTGCTTCTGCTCTTCAGAGCCATAGGTCTCGATGGGGTACATTACCAACGATGACTGCACACTCATGGCCGAACGGTAGCCGGAGTCTACGCGCTCCACTTCGCGGGCAATCAAACCGTAGGCTACATGGTTAACGCCTGCGCCGCCGTACTCGGGGGAAACGGTGGCGCCCAGCAGGCCAAGCTCACCCATTTCGGTCATGATCTCGCGGTCAAAGCGCTCTTCACGGAAGGCGGTTAGCACGCGGGGCTGAAGGTTTTCCTGGCAGTAGTCGTAGGCCGCATCGCGGATCTGGCGCTCTTCATCGGTGAGCTGTTGTTCCAGAAGTAGCGGGTCGTCCCAGTTGAAATGCGTCATGGCGTAGATTCCTCGGATAGTGGGAAGGAATAGATGCAAAATAGCTTGCAGCCAATGTATCGCCGTTTTTTTAAAATATCTACATTTTTTTAAAACGTAGAACTTTGGTCTGGGACGAAGAGCCAAAGCGAAAAGCTCAGCCGATGCCGCGCTCTTGAAGGACGCGGGTAATGATCGGTACGGGGGTCATCAGGTGATCGCGCATCAGGGTGTCGGCTTCGGCGGTATCGCGCGCCAGAATGACATCGACCAGCGCAGCGTGCTCCTGGCGCTTAAGCTCCAGCGCCTGGGACGACATCACGGTTTCCTGCAACCACAGGTGGCGGTAGCGCTCTACCTGGTCAAACAGGGTGTTGCGCATTTGCAGTAGGTGAGGGGAGTTGCAGCCGCTGGCAATGGCGGTATGGAAGGCTTTGTGGCGCTGATCCCAGATGTCGAGCAGGTCGTTGGGGGTGTTGATGTCGGTGACCTTGGCCAGCCGATGTGCGGTAGCCAGCACCGTGGCTTCCCAATCGTCGTCGCCGCGCTCTATAGCCAAGCGCAGGATCAGCCCTTCAAGCTGAGCCCGGGCGTCGTAAATATCGTTGAGTTCGGCCAGCGACATAGGTGCTACCCGGTAGCCGCGCTGGCTTATCGCGACCACAAGGCGGTCAGAGACTAACTGCGATAGCGCTTCCCGTAGCGGCCCGGTGCTGGCGCCGTACTGCTCTTTGAGCCTGCTCATCAGCAGCTTCTGCTCAGGCGCATAGCGGCCACGAATAATGTCGTGCTTGAGTTGGCGGTAAGCACTAATGGCGAGGTTCTGCCGCGGCGCGCCTTTATCCCGACTATTGTCCTCTTTAAAACCGGGCTCCATAGCAGTGTGGCTCCTATCCTGAATCAATAATAACGGTGGGGTGGGCGAAATTGACGGCCATTATCAATAAATAATAACAATTCGGCATAAAATAAGACATTTATGCGGGATTTCAGGATTTTAATAGCTGGCTATTCGATCCAGCTGCTGGGCGGTTACACCTTCTGAGGCACTCATGGCTGTATGAGGTAAAGGCACTGCTGCGCTGATAACGCCCTATTAGCATCCAACGCATAAGCCGTGCTAACTTCACCTCCACCGCTTCCGGTTCGTCGTGACGGCAGCCAGAAGCTGGGGCTTCAACACCTCCTTTTTATCGTCAACCATACCTATAAGTCCAAGCAGGACGGAGGAAATGCTCATGAAAACTCTACGCTCTCTATACGCCACAGCCGCTGCCGCTTCTATGCTCGCGGTTGCACTTCCAGCAAGCGCTCAACAACTCTCAATCGCGACTGGCGGTACTGGTGGCGTTTACTACCCTATCGGCGGTGGTTTTGCCGAAATGATCAACAACCATATCGAAGGCGCTCAGGCGACTGCTGAAGTGACCGGTGCCTCGGTTGAAAATATGGGCCTGATCATGCGCGGTGACGCGGATCTCGCCCTGGCTCTGGCCGATACGGTCTATCAAGCCTATACCGGCACGGATGATTTTGAAGGTCGCCAGATTGAAAATACTCGCGCACTGGCGTCGGTTTATCCCAACGCGGTACAGCTGGTGACCCTGGCCGAGTCGGATATCGAATCGATTGCTGATCTAGCGGGTAAGCGCGTTTCCGTCGGTGCACCGGGTAGCGGCACCGAGCTGAACGCCCGTGCATTGCTTGAAGCCAATGGCATTAGCTATGAAGACTTCACTCCCCAGCGCCTTAACTTCAACGAAACCGCTGATGCCATTCGCGACGGTGATATCGACGCCGGCTTCTGGAGCGTTGGGCCACCCACCAGCTCGATTCTCAACCTGGCAGCCACCCGCGATATTCGCCTGATTGGCTTGTCTGATGAAGAGGTAGCCAATGCCCAGGAAGAAGAAGCGGTATTTGCTCCCTACCAGCTTGCTGCGGGTATGTACGACGGTATGGACGAAGCCGTTCAGACCATCGGTATCCCCAACGTGCTGGTCGTTAATGCCGATATGGACGAAGAGCTGGCTTATCAACTCACCCAACTGTTGTTTGAAAACACCGATGAGCTGATTGCGGTTCACCCGGCGGCTAACGACACCACCGTTGAGTTCACTATGGAGTCGACCCCCGTGCCGCTGCACCCGGGCGCACTGCGCTATTTCGAAGAAGTCGGTGCTGAAATCCCGGATCGTCTGCGTCCTTAATCGTGTAATGATATTTTCATAATCAGATTGCCATAAGGACATTGCCATGCAGTGGCAGCGACGACTGATGGCGCTACTGATTGCATGTTGTCCGTTCGCCGAAGTGGGGGCTTCCCCCGCTTCGGCGTTTATGCGCCTAGCCGTGGTGACCGAACAAGGCGACACGCTAGTGGATGAAGCGGTGCCGGCTGACGGTCGCTGGTGTATTAAGTGGCAGCACTCCGTTGAACATTTCACGGTGCTGGACTGCTATCGTAATGTAGCGGGCGTCATGCAATTAGAGCGTAGCCATCAACCCGATTTCGCCGCAGGGCTTGGGCATATTTTTGGCCGCGGCGAGCAGGTATCAGACGGTGAGGGCGGTTACTGGATTAATGCCATTAACGAACCTGTAGCCAATAACCGTTATGTGTTGAGGGTAGGTTCACCGGCTGTTAATCATCGTGTGGTGTGGCCTGGCGGTGAGCATGCGCCAGTGAGCCTCAGTGAGCACGCCGCTGGACAACGCGTGACCATTCAGTTGATAGACCCTCACGCATCCCCGCGTGAATAAAAACGACATTAGTTAACGCTTCCGAGGACTTCATGAGCGAATCCAATCAGCCGTCGAGCGTGGTGCCTGGCGGTAATGTGATTCAACCCCGCATGGTGCTGTGGTCGATCACCATTGTGGCGGTGGGTCTTTCCCTGTTTCAGCTCTACTCTGCCGGTATTCAGCCCTTAGGGCTTTTTTATCAGCGCAGTATTCACCTGGCACTGATTATGGTGCTGGCATTTCTAATGTTTCCAGCCTTTGGGCCCACTCGCAAACGTGGTGTATTGGGCTGGGGGCTTGATCTAGTGTTTTTTGCCGGGGCGATTCTCACCGGTGGTTACTTGGTACTCAACCTGGATGAGATTTTTAGCCGTGCGGGTTTTTGGAACAGTACCGATATTCTGGTTGCCTGTATTGCTACGGTGACGGTACTGGAAGCCAGCCGTCGCGCGGTAGGTTTTGGTATGACCGTGATTGGCCTCTTGGCGATTGTGTATGCCTTTGCGGGGCCGCGGGGCGAGCTGCCGTGGCTTGGCGAGTGGATGCCGGGCATTCTTGAGCACCGCGGATACACCATTGATCGAGTTGCCGGTCAACTCTACTTGGGGCAAGAGGGTATTTTCGGCCTGCCGCTAGGCGTTGCGGCGACCTATATCTTTATTTTTGTCCTCTTTGGTGCTTTTTTGGAGTGCACCGGGGCGGGTAAATTCTTTATCGATATGGCCTATGCGGCGACCGGCCGCCAGCGTGGCGGGCCAGCCAAGGCGGCGGTATTGGCGTCGGCGGGCATGGGCTCGATTTCTGGCAGCGCGATTGCCAACGTGGTCACCACCGGTGCTTTTACCATTCCATTGATGAAGCGGCTGGGCTACAAAGCCAAGCAGGCAGGTGGTATCGAAGCGGCGGCCTCGACCGGCGGGCAAATCATGCCGCCGTTAATGGGGGCCGGGGCGTTCCTGATTGCTGAGTACACCAATACGCCGTACCTGGACATCGTCAAGGTCAGTATCCTGCCAGCGATCATGTATTTCGCGACGGTGTACCTGTTTGTGCATATCATCGCTCTCAAGCAGGGCATGCAGGGGCTACCCAAGGATGAACTGCCGCAGATGCGCCAGGTCATGAAGGATGGCTGGCACTTCCTGCTGCCGTTGGCGGTGCTGGTCTGGCTGCTGGCGATGAGTATGTCGCCCATGCGGGTAGGCTACTACGCAGTGATCACCATTTTGGCGGTAGCGGTATTGCGCTATGTGCTGTGGTTCTTCTTTGTGGCGCCCAGGCAGGGCCAGCCAGTGACCGCAACGGCCGTTAAAGACGTGGTACGTACAGGCTTTGCCAAGCTGATCGAGGGCTTGGAACTAGGTGCTCGCAATGCGGTAGCGGTTTCCATGGCCTGTGCAGTCGCCGGGATTATCGTTGGGGTAGTGGGTTTAACCGGCTTGGGACTGAAATTCTCCTCCATGATGCTGGCTTTCTCCGGCGGCAACCTGGTATTGGCGCTGGTGATGGTACTGTTGGCAAGCTTAGTACTGGGGATGGGGCTGCCCGTTACCGCCAGCTATATCGTGCTCATCGTCCTCGTCGGCCCTGCACTGACAGCCGAGTTTGGTGTGCCGCTGCTGGTCGCCCACCTGGTCGTGTTCTGGTACTCCCAGGATTCCAACGTGACGCCTCCCATCGCCTTGGCAGGCTTTGCCGGGGCGGCGATTGCGGGCAGTAAGCCGATGGAAACCAGCTTCCAGGCGTGGAAGTTTGCCAAAGGGCTCTACCTGATCCCACTGTTTATGGTCTTCAACCCTGAGATTATCATTGGTGGCCCGGTGCCGGTGGTGATCTGGAATGGAGTGATTGCCATTCTGGCATTAGGTGCCTTTGCCGCGGCGCTGGAAGGCTATCTGTTTACCAAAATGTCGTGGCTACCGCGCATCGCGATTACCGCCGCGATCTTTGGGGTGTTCTATCCCAATCTGATGACCGAAATTGCTGGTGTCGCGGTCATGATCGTCGCCATTGGCGCTAACTGGTTGGCCAGTAAGCGCGAAGTACCTGCGACCCCCGTTAGTGGTTAAACGTTAGGCGACCCTATATACAGACCCAAAGGTAGCCAGTAACAGAAAAGGCCCGGAGAGATAATCTCCGGGCCTTTTGTTTGGTGTGCTACAGGATTGACTGGTTTAGAAGATCGAGTTAGAAGATCGACTCAGCGGTGCCTGAACCCTCAGAACCACTGGCTTCTTCCAGCTCGCGGCTGATACGGCGCTGCTGGTAATCCGGCAAGTGATCCTTATGGAACAGTTCAGTGATACCTCCAGACTGGCCGTCAGATAAACGTTGGCCTGTCGTTGGGTCTACGCGCGCAGTGACAATCGTCGCGGGGCGCTCGGGCACGGCGTTTGGCGTACCTTCCAGGGCATCCCCCATAAACTCTACCCAAATGGGTAGCGCGGCCTGAGAACCATACTCAGAAATGGTCTCGTTGCTGTCCTTACCGACCCATACCGTAGTGACTAGATCGCTGTTAAAGCCCGCAAACCAGGCGTCACGCTGGCTGTTGGTGGTACCAGTCTTGCCGACGATATCCTCACGGTTAAGGCTCAGTGCGCCGCGGCCAGTGCCCGAGGTGATAACGTCACGTAGCATATCGCGTAGAATGTAGACAGCGGCTGGGTCGGCTACCCGTTTGGCGATCGGGTATTCGCGGCCATCAATTTCCACCGTCTCCTGGTCTTCGGCACAGCTGGGGCAGGCAACCTGCGGCGTGGCTTCATCAATCAGCTCATTGTCGTCGTCACGGGTAACCCGCTCAATAAACCAGGGCGACACCTGGAAACCACCGTTGGCGAGCACCGCGTAAGCGTTGGTCATTTCCATCGGCGTTAAGCTCGCGCTGCCTAGCGCTAATGATAAGCCACGAGGGAGCTGGGCGGGAGAGAAGCCGAAGCCCTCCAAAAAGTTAATCGTGTAATCCAGCCCCATGGTTTGTAGAACGCGAATAGTGACCAGGTTGCGCGAACGGGCAAGGGCTGGACGTAAGCGCATAGGGCCTTGGAAGTCACGGCTGGAGTTGACCGGCCGCCACAATGAGTTACTGCCATCGTCGAGCACCACGGGCGAATCATTAACGACGCTGGCGGCGTTCATCTCTCCATCCTCAAGGGCCGCTAAGTAAATAAACGGCTTGAAGATAGAGCCTGATTGGCGTCGTGCCTGTACAGCACGATTGAACTTGCTGGCGTTAAAGTCGAAACCGCCCTGGAGTGCCAGGATAGCACCCGTTTGAGGGTCTTGAGCGACCAGCGAGCCTTCGGTATCCGGCTGTTGAGAGAGGCGTAGCGAACCGTCTTCATTCTCAATGACGCGCACCATATCACCCCGTACAGCAATCTCCTCAGCCGAGCTGGGTGCAGCTCCGCGGCTCCGCGGGCTCAGGTAAGGGCGTGCCCAGTTCAAACCTTCCCAGCCGATCGTCTGTAGACCATCGTTGCGAGTTAGCACCTGCATTTCGCGGCCGCTACTTTCTACCACGATGGCGGGCTGAAGCAGGCCATAATTGGGCGTGCGCTCAAGCACCTGAACCCAGTTGCTGACGTCGCCCTCGATCCCTTCGACTTCCGTTTGGCTGCGCTGGGCGGCTTGGCGTGCGGTTTGGCGAATTTCGGGAGACTCAGAAAGCTCCTCCTCCAGGCCTTGGGTCGCGGTTTGCTCCTGGGCCTCGACAAGGCTTGCCGCGATCTCACGCTGCTCCGGCCCGCGCCAGCCATGGCGAAGGTCATAGGCCGTCAGGCCGTTGGCCAGCGCTTGGCGGGCAAAGGGCTGCAGCTCGCTATCAATCGTAGTGTAAATACGATAGCCACCGGTGTAAGCGTCATCGCCAAAGCGTTCCACGGCATACTGACGTGCCATTTCGGAGACATAGGCGGCATCGACTTCAGCTTGGGTATAGTGGCGGCGGGCCGTTACAGGATCCTGAACCGCTGTCTGATAGGTGGCATCATCGATGTAGCCGAGTTCGCGCATACGGAACAGAATCCAGTTGCGACGAATCAGCGAACGCTCGGAGTTAGCCAGCGGGTTAAAGGCAGAAGGTGCCTTGGGCAACCCCGCAATCATGGCCGTTTGCGCTAGGCTAAGCTCGGCGAGGGGTTTGTCGTAATAGGTTTCAGCGGCGGCAGCGATACCGTAGGCGCGATTGCCCAGGAAAATCTTGTTCACGTAAAGTTCGAAGATTTCCTCTTTATCGAGTATCTGCTCCATTTGTAGTGCCAGCAGGATTTCACGAATTTTACGCGTAAACGTCTGATCGAGTGTCAGCATATAGTTACGCGCGACCTGCATGGTGATCGTCGAGCCGCCCGATTGGATATCGCCACTCATCGCAAGTTGAACCACCGCCCGCGCCAAGCCCCGCGGGTCGACACCTGCGTGGTCAAAATAGCTGGCATCTTCGGCGGCGATCAAGGCATTGATCATATCCTGCGGAATTTCATCAAAATTGATCGCCATGCGGCGCTCTTCGCCGAACTCGCCAATCAATTTACCGTCTTGGGTGAAAATACGTAGCGGTGTGTGCAGTTCGAAGTCCTGCAGTTGGCGGACGTCGGGCAGCCCTGGGGCAAAGTAAATGGCGGCCCCCACCACGGCTAAGGCAGTGGCGCCCACCAACGAGACGATGAGGAAAAACAGCGACACAATAAGGGTTCGAAGAAACGTCATGTACGAAGAGCACCCTGGGAAGAATGAAAAGATCGGCATCTAAACGGCCGTATCATGCAATTGGCAGCCATTATAGGAACCTGAAGCGGCGGCCACCAGTGTTGATATGCGCTAAGTGGGTTCGCGTGTGACGGAACTAAAAATCATGTAACCTCAAATCACATGTGAAAACGGGCGACAAGCAGGTGGAGCCAGACCCAATATGCGCTTTCTAAAACCTGGTAAAGGGTTGATTGGCGTCGATATTACCTCGGCGACCGTCAAACTGCTTGAGCTAAAACAATGCCACGATAATTACCAGGTAGAAAGCTATGCCGTGCGGCCACTTCGCGAAGGGGCGGTTGTGGAGCGTCGAATTCGCGATATCGATGACGTTGCCAGTGTGCTTAGCCGTGCCGTGGAGCACGCTAAACCCTCTACCCGTAAAGCCGCAGTGGCTGTTCCCGCTAGCGCCGCGATTACCAAAACGCTGAGCTTCCCTATCGGGCTAAGCGATGAGGAGATCGAAGAGCGCATCGTGGCCGAATCCGACCGCCATATTCCATTTCCGTTCAATGAAGTGGCATTTGATTTTGAGTGCCTTGGCCCCGCACCCTTTGACGATGAGCACCAGCAGGTAGTGTTGGTCGCCTGTCGGCAGCAGGATGTGACGCAGCTAACCGACACGCTAGAACAGGCAGGTTTAGAGCCCGCGGCAGTGGACGTGGAGACCTTCGCCATGGAGCGTTCACTTGCCGAGCTGCGGCGCCAGCTTAAGGTGGAGAGTGACCCTACCGCCTGTGTTGGTCTGGTGGACATTGGTGCCAATATGAATGCTTTCCACGTCGTCCGCGGTGGGCATATCGTTTATACCCGCGATACGGTGTTTGGTGGTCGTCAGCTCACCGATGCGATTCGCGACCGCTACGGTTTAAGCATGGAGGAAGCGGGTTTCGCCAAAGAGCGCGGCGGGCTACCCGATGATTACCATGAGCGTGTGCTCAACCCTTTTTTGGAAACCGTGGTGCAGCAGGTGGGGCGTTCCCTGCAGCTCTATTACACCGCCGGGCGTCAGCAAGAAGTGCAACACATCGTATTAGCGGGCGGTTCGAGTGTGATTCCAGGGCTTGCCGAGCGCATTGCTGAAGATAGCGGTATGTCGGTGACCATTGCCAACCCCTTCCAGAGCATGCGGGTGAACAAGCGCTTGAACCTTCAGGCGTTGACTAGCGATGCCCCAGCGATGCTTACCGCGGGTGGCTTGGCCATGAGGGTAAGTCAATGAGAGTTAACCAATGAGCATGACGATTAATCTTCTGCCCTGGCGGGAAGCGCAGCGTGAACGGCGAACCCGCAAATTCTACGTCGTGGTGGCGGGCATGCTGGTGGTGGGTGTAGTACTGGGCCTGCTGGTCGCGCATTTTTACCAGCTCAAGCTAGCAGCCCAGCAGCAACGTAATGCTTACATTAGTAACCACATTGAGCGTCTTAATGCCGATATCGAGAGCGTCTCACGCTACTCCAGCGAAGCCGAGCGTTTAGGCGAGCAGATCGCGGTGTTTCAGGCGCTGCAGACCGAACGAATGGATGCTGTGCAGCTGTTTAATGATGTGGCAGAGAGCGTGGCCAATGGCGTCATTTATCAACGCTTATCAAAGAGCGGTAATAACGTCAGTGTTACTGCGGTGGCAGGCAGTGATCGCCAGGTTTCCGAGCAACTGCGCCGCATTGCCGCTCTACCGGGGTTAGCTGTGCCCTCGCTATTGGCGGTAGAGAGTGAGCAAAACGGTTCAGGACGGGTATTTCGTTTTGATGTGGAACAGGCCACCGCAGCGCTGTCGCAAGGTGCTGAGGAGGCGCTTCCATGACGCTTAACCGCGAGCAGTGGGCTATTGAGTGGCAGCGCCTGTGGGATGTCGACTGGCGGGATCTAGACGTTAAAGAGGCCGGCGGCTGGCCGTGGCTATTAAAAGTGCTGTGCTGCTGCTTGGCGCTGCTGGCAGCATTGAGCGTCATGCTGTGGCTAGTGGTGAGTGAACAGCGCGAGGCCTTGATGGTCGCCCAGCGCCAAGAAGCCAGGCTGCTGAGCGAATACCGCAGCAAAGCCTCGCAAGCGGCCTTCCTGCCGGAAATGCGCGATCAGTTGGCGACCCTGGAAGGGCAGGTGGGGCGCTTGCGTACCATGCTCCCTACCGATGCAGAAATCCCCTCGCTGCTGGATAGCATTAGCGATGCCGCCGCCGATAACCGCCTGACCATTGAAACGATTCGGCTGCGCCCAGCGCAAGCCCAGGCCCATTATGTCGAGCAGCCGCTGGATATACAGGTGCGTGGCGGCTATCACCAGTTAGCGCGCTTTAGTGCCGATATCGCCTCGCTACCCCGCATGGTGACCCAGCACGATTTTAACCTGGAACCCGCCGATGGCCGTGGCGAAGCGCTGCGTCTTTCGCTCTTGGCCCGCACCTACCGCTATGTGGAGGAGAGCGACCAAACCTCCACAGAGGGGGCGCAGGCGCCATGAGAGCTGAACAACTGCTTTTTGTAGCAACAAGAAGGGCAACCTCGGCCGTCACCTTGACGGTCTCCGCGGTGGTGCTCACCGGCTGTGCAGACGCCGACTTGGCTCAGCTTGAAGGCACGCTGGCCGATATTCGTCAGTCCCCTGGCGGGCAACCGCCGGTTATGGCTGTCGCGCTGCCCGAAAACCAAGATTTATCCTACTTGTATAGCGACGGGCGTAGCCCTTTTTTGCCTCCCGACGAGATTGCTCAGGATAGCGCTGATCGAGGCGAAGCTGCGCTCGCTCCTGACCAGCAGCGCACGCCAGAGCCGCTGGAGCGCTTCTCACTGCAAGAGCTGCGTTTGGTCGGTACCATGCGTATGGGAGAGCGACAAGTGGCGTTGATTGCATCGCCGGATGGCAACGTGACCAGCGTTAAAGAGGGTAACTATATGGGCACCGACTATGGGCGTATCGCTCAGATCAACGCCCAAGAAATACGCGTTACCGAACGGGTGTTCACTCAGTCTGAAGGGTGGCAGGAGCGGCAAGTGTCACTAGTCATCAACGAAAACAGCGAGTAAGCGGATACAGCTCATGGCAGTTACAGCTTGGCGAATCACTCTCTACATGGCCATGGCCGCACTATGCTTACTGTTGCCCTCATTGGCAGCTGCCTCGGTGCTGACCGGTATTGAGGTTCAACCCGCTAAGAACGGTGGAACCCATCTTGACCTGCGTTTTACCGGTGATATGCCTGAACTACGCAGCTACCGCTTAGACTCTCCTCCCCGAGTGACGCTAGATTTGGCAGCAACCCAAAGTGGTCTCACTGATCGGCGCATCAACGTTAATCGTAACGGTATCGAACAGATTACCGCGCTGGAGGGCAATGGCCGCACGCGTTTGGTGGTCAATCTGAGCGAGTCGCAGGCGTTCACATCACGGGTAATGGATGATCGCCTACGCATTACCTTTGCTTCAGGTGCCAGCCGCTTGCCTAGCCCTTCGCCCAGCATCGCTTCAGCGGGGCTTGAAACCGATGAAGGGCCGCAGGTTGAGAATATTGACTTTCGTCGCGGCACCGATGGTGCCGGACGGTTGATAGTCACCTTTGATCGCGAAGGCGTCGAGGCGAACGTGCGGGAAGGCGGTCCTGATCAAGTGATGGTGGATCTGCGCGATGTGGCGATGCCAGACTCGCTTAACCAAATCTACGATGTCACCGATTTCGCCACTCCCATAACACGGATTACGCCCCGCACCAGCCAGGACGCCACCCAGTTAGCGATCGCCACGCAGGGCGCTTATGCGATGATCTCCACGCAAAATGGCCGCACGCTGACTGTGGAAGTCCAGCCCGCCAGTCAGAAGGAGCAACTCTCCCAGACGACAGGTGAACGCTTCACCGGCGAACGGTTGAGTCTTAATTTTCAGGATATAGAAGTACGCTCGGTGCTAGCGAAACTGGCCGAATTTACCGGGCTAAATTTAGTCGCCAGCGATAGCGTATCGGGGCGTGTAACGCTCAATTTAAATGATGTGCCCTGGGATCAGGCGCTCGAACTGATTCTGCAAAGTAAGAGGCTATCGAGCCGTGAGCAGGGCAATGTGATCGTGGTAGCGCCCGCTAGTGAATTGGCCGATTTGGAACGCCAGGAACTAGAGGCGCGCAATCAGCGTGAAACGCTCTCGCCGTTGGTCACCGAGTTTATCGAGATCAAGTATGCACGGGCCAAAGATTTAGCTCAGTTGCTACGCGGAGGTGGCGATGACGGCTTTGGTTTGCTCACCGAGCGGGGGCGCGTCAGCATTGATAACCGCACCAATACGCTGCTGGTGCAAGATACCGCTGATCAAGTGCGCGATATCGCCCGCACCATTGACCGCCTGGATGTGGCTGTTCGGCAGGTACAGATTGAGGCACGCATTGTCATTGCAAGGGACACTGCTTCCCGTGAACTGGGAGTTAACTGGGGTATGTCGAGTACCCGCGGCTTTCAGGAGGCGGAAGACGGCACCTTCAGCCGACGCGATATCAACCCCGATGGCATCAACCGGGCACAGGGCGGCCTGGCTGTGGATTTAGGTGCTGCCACTGGGCCGGGCACCGGTTTTAGCTTTGGCTACTTATCTGGTGATATCCTGTTGGATTTGGAGCTGCGCGCACTGGAAAGCGAAGGGAAAAGCCAGACTATTTCTCAGCCCAGAATTATTACCGCCAATCAACGTACCGCCAAAATTAGCCAGGGTGAAGAGCGTGCCTTCCAGAGTGTGGATGGCAACGACAATCCGGATACCGAATTCAAAGAAGCCGAGCTTTCATTGGAAGTCACCCCGCAGATTACCCCGGATAACCGCATTATTATGGATCTGGTGATTAAAAATGACAGTTTTCGTGAATCGGAGTTTGGCGGTGAACCGCCGATTGATACCAACCAGATTGAGACCCAAGTGCTGGTAGATAACGGCCAAACGGTGGTGTTAGGCGGAATTTTGACCACCGAAGAGCTGCGCCAAATCGCCAAAACACCGCTTTTGGGTGATATTCCTTTGCTCGGTAGACTGTTTCGCTATACCGAAGAGAGCAATGAAAAGGTAGAGTTGTTAGTCTTTATTACTCCACGACTCCTAGACGATGGCTTAACGGTTCGCTGATGCAGGATTTACCCAATTTATTTCTCATAGGCCCCATGGGGGCTGGCAAAAGCACCATTGGTCGCCTATTGGCGGCCGAGCTTGCGCGCCCGTTTTACGACAGTGACCACGCCATCCAAGACCGCTGCGGGGCAGATATCCCGTGGATTTTTGATGTCGAGGGCGAGCAGGGCTTTCGCCTGCGGGAAATTCATATGATTGATGAGCTAACCCGGCTCTCTCCAGTCGTCGTCGCCACTGGCGGCGGCGCGGTGCTGCGCGAAGAGAATCGCCGCGCACTTCGCGAGCGTGGCACGGTGGTTTATCTGCTGACCACCGTCGACCAGCAGCTCAAACGGACAGCGAAAGATCGCAACCGGCCACTGCTGCAGTGCGCCAACCGCGAGCAGGTGCTCAACGATATGTTTGCCCAGCGCGACCCGCTCTATCGCGCCACCTCGGATATTGCCGTGCGCACCGACCGGCGCAGCCCGCGAGCGGTGGTCAATGAAATTCTGCGCCGGGTGCATCGGCTGGTGGATCCACTCGAGCCCTCATCATCGTCGGCTAAAACGCTTAACCATAAGGTATCACCATGAACTCGACAGCCAGCGCGCAACGCACCCTTCATGTTGCTTTAGACGAGCGCAGCTATCCGATTCATATTGGCACCGAGCTGATAGGGCGTGCCGATATGCTAACGCCCTATCTGGCCGGCCAGCAGGTGATGGTCGTCACTAACGAGACTATCGCGCCGCTCTATCTGGACACGCTTTGCGCTAGCCTGCCGGATCATCTGGAAGTGCGCACGGTCATACTCCCCGATGGCGAGCAATACAAAACCATCGAACAGGTCAGCCGTATTTGGGATGCGCTGCTAGAGGCTGGTTTTAACCGCCGCTGCACGCTAATTGCTTTAGGCGGTGGAGTGATCGGCGATATGGTCGGCTACGCCGCCGCTTCCTATCAGCGAGGTGTAGCGTTTATCCAAGTGCCCACCACGCTGCTTTCCCAGGTGGATTCGTCGGTGGGGGGCAAGACCGGCGTTAACCATCCGCTGGGGAAAAACATGATTGGCGCCTTCTGGCAGCCCAAAGCGGTGCTGGTGGATATTGATACGCTCAAGAGTCTGCCCCGTCGCGAACTCTCCGCCGGGCTGGCCGAGGTTATCAAGTACGGCCTGATCCGCGACGAAGCGTTTTTAAGCTGGCTGGAAGCCAACATGCCCGCACTACTTGATGTGGAGCCTGAGGTCGTCGCAGACGCCATTGCACGAAGTTGCCAAATCAAAGCAGACATTGTTGCCGAAGATGAGACGGAACAGGGCGTCCGCGCGCTGCTCAACCTGGGCCACACCTTTGGTCATGCCATTGAGGCGCATCAGGGCTACGGCAACTGGCTACACGGCGAAGCCGTGGGCGCTGGCATGGCCATGGCGGCAACGCTTTCCCGACGCTTGGGCTGGCTCACCGATGCGGCGCTAGCACGCAGCCTGGCGGTGATCGAGAGCGCCGAGCTACCGTTGGCGGCACCGGCGAATATGACCAGCGATGACTTTTTAACCCGCATGCGGCTGGATAAGAAAAATATCGATACGCGGCTGCGCTTGGTGCTGCTTAACGCCCTGGGCGATGCTTGTGTTAGCGATGCCACGCCCGTTGATGTCCTTCGCACGCTGCTCGATGATTACCCGCGCTGCCCAGTGGAAAAGTAATCCTTTCACCAGCTAGTCATTTTCAAAACTTATTCATTCCAAAAACTGGTCATTTCAAAACCTGGCCAGCTATATCCTACCCGCCCAATGGATCGCTCCTTACGTAGAGTGGTTTTCATTGGGCGGTTTTTTATTCGCTTGGCTGCATCATGAGCCCATTTGTCGAACGCTGTTTTATATAATCCGTATGCCTTATGCGCTATCGGCATGGGTTTGTGGGCGCTATTTAGACTAAAGTTTAATGGAAAATAAAAAGCGTTAAAATAGCGTTTTACCTTGTTACAAGTGGTTGAAGTATATGTATTTTTTCCTTGAATGAGGATGCAAATACAGGATTTGAAAAGAGTTTCTCTAACGATGTGGGCGCCAAGAGATTGCGCAAAGTGGCTAGCAATCGCTATGCTGACCGGCCATTTTGTTGCGGCAGCGAACTTGGGAAGTACCCCATTCTGGGCAGGTTATAAGCACTATAAAAAAAGCGAAACCGTCCTTTATACCATAAGCACGCTGCTAAAAAAATACGCTGACTAGTAGAGGCACGCCCATGAATAGAGGTCTTCACCAGCCTGGCGAGTTTCGCGATAACTGTGGTTTTGGCCTGATTGCCCATATGGAAGGCCAGGCTAGCCACGATTTGCTGAAAACTGCCATTGAATCCCTGACCTGCATGACCCACCGGGGCGGCATTGCTGCCGACGGCAAAACCGGCGACGGCTGTGGTTTGCTGTTGAAAATGCCCACCCCGTTTATGCAGGCGCTGGCCAAAGAGGCATTCGATGCCGAGCTGGGCGAACGCTTTGCTGTGGGTGTGGTGTTTCTACCCAACGATGATGCCCGTGAAGCGCGTGCTCGCGACACTCTGACGGGTGAGCTGGAAGCGCGTGGTCTTAACGTGTTGGGCTGGCGCGATGTGCCCACTGATTCCAGCGTTTGTGGCCCCATGGCGCTGGACTGCCTGCCACGTATTCGTCAGCTGTTTGTGCAGCCAGGCCAGGGTGAACACTTCGATGTTGACCTGTTTATGGCCCGCCGCCGTGCCGAGCAGGCGTTACGCGGTGAAGAGGACTTCTACGTCGCCTCGCTCTCGTCAGAAGTGGTCTCCTATAAAGGCTTGGTGATGCCGGAAGACCTACCGGCGTTTTATCAGGACTTGAATGACCCGCGTCTGGAAACCGCCATTTGCGTTTTCCACCAGCGCTTCTCGACCAATACCGCGCCGCGCTGGCCGTTGGCACAGCCGTTCCGTCTATTGGCCCATAACGGCGAGATCAACACCATTGAGGCCAACCGCGGCTGGGCGAACTCGCGTAAAGCCAATTTCGTTAACGAGCGTCTGCCGGATATCACCGAGCTGGACGAGATCGTTAACACCACCGGCTCCGACTCCTCCAGTATGGACAACATGCTGGAAGTGTTGCTGACCGGCGGTATGGAGCTGCATCGCGCGGTACGTATGATGGTGCCGCCCGCCTGGCAGAACGTAGAGACCATGGACGCCGAGCTGCGCGCCTTCTACGAATACAACTCCATGCACATGGAGCCGTGGGACGGCCCGGCGGGCGTAGTGATGACCGACGGCCGCCAAGCGGTATGTATGCTTGACCGTAACGGCCTGCGTCCGGCGCGCTGGGTAATGACCAAGAATGGCTACATTACCCTGGCCTCTGAAATCGGCACCTACGACTATAAGCCGGAAGACGTGGTCGCTAAAGGCCGCGTTGGCCCTGGTCAAATGCTCGCCGTGGATACCGAAACCGGCGAAGTGCTGCATACCACCGATATCGATGAGCGGCTGAAATCCGCCTACCCCTATAAGCGTTGGCTTAAGCAGGAGGCGAACTATTTAGAGTCGGCACTGACCGAGCTTGCGCGTTTCCAAACCATGGATGCCGATTCGCTCAACGTTCAGCAGAAGTTGTTCCAGGTTAGCTTCGAAGAGCGTGACCAGGTGCTGCGCCCGCTGGCAGAGAGTGGCCAGGAAGCCGTTGGCTCCATGGGCGATGATACGCCCATGGCGGTGCTGTCGAGTCGTCCGCGCCTGCTGACTGACTTCTTCCGTCAGAAGTTTGCCCAGGTTACCAACCCGCCCATCGACCCGCTGCGTGAAGCGATCGTGATGTCGCTGGAAACCTGCTGTGGCGCTGAGCTTAACGTCTTTAAAGCGACGCCTGAGCACGCGCATCGCTTGATTTTGACCACACCGGTACTGTCCCCACGCAAGTTTACCGCCCTGGTTAGCCAGGACGATCCAGCGTTTGCCAGTTATACACTGTCGTTGGGTTACGACCCCGAACAGCAGAGCTTGCATCAAGCGCTTAAAGCTTTATGTGAGGAGGCAGAAGCTCAAGTCCGCGCCGGGAAAGTCATTCTGGTACTCACCGATGCGGAGCTGACGAAAGGGCTGATTCCCATTCAGGCCGCCCTGGCCGTGGGTGCCGTGCACTCTCACTTAGGCCGGTTGGCGCTGCGCCCCAACGCCAACATCGTGGTGGAAACCGGTTATGCCCGTGATGCACACCAAATGGCGGTGCTGTTTGGCGTGGGCGCTACGGCGGTTTATCCGTGGCTCGCTTATCAGGTCATGGCGGATATGCACCGCACGGGCGAGCTGACCGGCAACCCGGCTGACGGTCGTGAGAACTACCGTAAAGGGCTGCAGAAAGGCCTGTTCAAGATCCTGTCTAAAATGGGTATCTCGACGCTGGCTTCCTACCGCGGCTCGATGCTGTTTGAAGCCGTGGGCTTGGCAGATGAAGTAATGGATCTCTGCTTTGTCGGTATGGCGTCGCGCATTCAGGGCGCCGGTTTTGCCGAGCTTCAGATGCAGCAAGCGCTGCTGGCGAAAGATGCCTGGATTCCCCGTAAAGGAATCTCCCAAGGCGGCATGTTCAAGTATGTCCACGGCCACGAATATCACGCCTACAATCCCGATGTGGTGATGTCACTACAGGCGGCGGTTCAGGAAGGCAGCTATACCAAGTGGAAAAAGTTTGCTCAATTGGTGAACGAGCGGCCTGTGGCCACTATTCGTGACTTGCTCAAGCTCAAGCCTGCGGAAGCACCGATTGCGCTGGAAGACGTAGAGCCGGTTGAAGATTTACTGCCGCGCTTTGATAGCGCCGGTATGTCACTGGGTGCGCTATCGCCGGAAGCCCACGAAGCGCTGGCCCAGGCCATGAACGAAGCCGGCGGGCGTTCCAACTCCGGTGAGGGCGGTGAAGACCCGGCCCGCTACGGCACCATTCGCAGCTCCAAGATCAAGCAAATTGCCTCTGGCCGCTTTGGTGTAACTCCGGCGTATCTGGTCAATGCAGAAGTACTGCAGATCAAAGTCGCTCAAGGCGCCAAGCCCGGAGAGGGTGGTCAGCTACCCGGCGGTAAGGTAAACCAACTGATTGCTCGGCTGCGCTACGCAGTCCCCGGCGTCACGCTGATTTCGCCGCCGCCGCACCACGATATTTACTCTATCGAGGATTTGGCCCAGCTGATTTTTGACCTCAAGCAGGTCAATCCTGAGGCTCAGGTGTCGGTGAAACTGGTTTCCGAGCCGGGGATCGGCACGATCGCCACCGGTGTGGCCAAGGCCTACGCGGATTTGATTACCGTATCAGGCTACGATGGCGGTACAGCGGCAAGCCCGCTGACCTCGATCAAACACGCCGGTTCACCCTGGGAGCTGGGGCTGCCGGAAGTGCACCAGGCGCTGCGTATCAACGGACTGCGCGACAAGATTCGCCTGCAGACCGATGGCGGCCTGAAAACCGGCCTGGATGTGGTGAAAGCGGCGATTCTGGGCGCCGAGAGCTTCGGTTTCGGCACCGCGCCCATGGTGGCGTTGGGCTGTAAATATCTGCGTATCTGTCACCTCAACAACTGTGCCACTGGGGTCGCAACTCAGGATGACTTCCTGCGCGGCGAGCACTTCCGCGGCACCGTGGATATGGTCAAGAACTACTTCCGCTTTATCGCCGAAGAAGTACGTGAGCTGATGGCTATGCTCGGTGTGTGCAAGCTCACTGATTTGATCGGGCGTACCGACCTTCTGGAAGTGCTTGAGGGTGATACGGCTTCCCAGCGTAAGCTCGATCTAACGCCGCTGCTGGCCAATGATTTTGTACCCAAAGATGCGCCGCAGTTCTGCAGGGTTAGCCGTAACGTGCCCCACGATCCGGGCGCTAAAAACCAGGAAGTGCTGGCGGCGCTGAAAGATGCTATCGAAAGCCAGTCGGGCGGTGAATTCCACTTCACCATCACCAACTGTGACCGCAGCGTGGGCGCACTCACCTCTGGTGCCATTGCCAAACGCTATGGTGAAGAGGGGCTAGAAGCGGCGCCGGTCACGGCCAATTTCGTTGGCGTGGCGGGGCAGAGCTTCGGGGTGTGGAATGCTCGGGGGCTGAATCTCTTCCTGGAAGGCGACGCCAACGACTACGTCGGCAAGGGTATGAATGGCGGCAGTATCGTGATTGTGCCGCCCAAAGTCAGCCAGTTTGAGAGTCATAAAACGGCCATTATCGGCAACACCTGCCTTTACGGTGCCACCGGCGGAACGCTATTCGCCGCCGGTACCGCGGGCGAGCGCTTTGCAGTGCGTAACTCTGGTGCCTCAGCGGTGATCGAGGGCGCAGGCGACCACTGCTGCGAATATATGACCGGCGGTTTGGTCTGCGTGCTGGGTGAGACCGGGGTCAACTTCGGTGCGGGCATGACCGGTGGGTTTGCCTATGTGTTGGATGAAGAGCGCACCTTCGTGGACAAGTACAACCACGAACTGGTCGAGATTCACCGCGTTAACACAGAGGCCATGGAGGCGTATCGTCGTCACCTGCGTGAAATGATCGAAGCCTATGTGGCCGCGACGGGTTCCGCGCGTGGGGCGGCTATTTTGGAAGACTTCAGCGACTATGCGCGCCACTTCTGGCTGGTTAAGCCAAAAGCGGCCAGCTTGGGTAGTTTGCTGGATCAGTCTCGGCGTCAGCCGCAATAACCCGCTTATGCCCCTCACGCTGACAGGAGAGAGATCATGGCTAACCGTTTAAATAACGATTTTCAGTTTGTCGATGTGGGTCGTAAAGACCCAGAAAAGAAAGACGCCCGCGCCCGTGCCAAAGAGTTTGCGGAAATTTACGAACCGTACAAACCCACCGATGCGGCCAGTCAAGCGCATCGCTGCCTGCACTGCGGTAACCCGTACTGCGAGTGGAAGTGCCCGGTGCACAACTACATTCCCAACTGGCTACAGCTGGTGGTGGAAGGCAACATCATTGAAGCCGCTGAGCTGTCGCACAAAACCAACTCGCTGCCTGAAGTGTGTGGTCGCGTGTGCCCGCAGGATCGCTTGTGTGAAGGCGACTGCACGCTAAATGACGGCTTTGGTGCGGTGACCATTGGTTCGGTAGAGAAGTACATCACCGATACGGCGTTTGCCATGGGCTGGCGCCCGGATATGTCCCACGTCACCTGGACGGATAAAAAAGTCGCCATCATTGGCGCGGGCCCTGCGGGCCTGGGCTGTGCGGATATTTTGGCCCGTAACGGCGTTAAGCCGGTGGTGTTCGACAAGTATCCGGAAATCGGTGGCCTGCTGACCTTTGGTATTCCCGAGTTCAAGTTGGAAAAGAGCGTGATGGAGCGCCGTCGAGCGGTCTTTGAGGAGATGGGCGTCGAGTTCCGCCTGAATACCGAGATTGGCACCGATATCGAGTTTGAGACCTTGATGCAGGAGTACGACGCGGTTTTCCTGGGTATGGGGACTTATAAATACATGGAAGGCGGCTTCCCTGGCGAAGATCTGCCGGGCGTGTACAAGGCCCTCGATTTCCTGATTGCCAACGTCAACCGCTGCCTGGGCTTTGAAAAAGATCCCAACGACTATATCTCTATGGAAGGCAAGCGTGTGGTAGTGCTGGGCGGCGGTGATACGGCGATGGACTGTAACCGTACCTCGATTCGTCAAAACGCTACCAGCGTGACCTGTGCGTACCGTCGTGACGAAGGCAACATGCCGGGGTCGCGCCGTGAAGTCTCCAATGCTCGTGAAGAGGGCGTTGAGTTTTTGTTCAACCGTCAGCCGGTGGCGGTCGTCGGTGAAGAGAAAGTCGAAGGCGTGAAAGTTGTGCGCACACGCTTGGGTGAGCCGGATGAAAACGGCCGTCAGCGCCCTGAAGTGGTGCCCGGTTCTGAAGAGATCATTGCGGCGGATGCCGTGGTTATCGCCTTCGGCTTCCAGGCAAGCCCTGCGCCGTGGTTCGATAGCGCCAATATTCAGGTCGATGAGCGCGATCGCGTCACCGCGCCGGAGCACGGCCAGTACGCCTTCCAAACCAGCAACGAAAAAATCTTTGCCGGTGGCGATATGGTGCGCGGTTCTGATTTGGTGGTCACGGCGATTTACGAAGGTCGCCAGGCTGCAGAAGGTATTCTGGATTACCTGGGCGTGTAATTCGCCTTTACCCCGGGTGAGTGGGGCCGAATTGGCCCCGCGACTACCCCGGCATCAGGCCAACGCGAGGGCGCTGTGAACCCATCCCTGGGCGCTACTTTTGTCATCCATGACAAAAGACCCTCGCTTAGGCCTGATCCCGGCGTCGCTATGTGCATCGATCCATTGACTATCTTCGGCAGTTCAAATTGAGCCTTAAGCCGTAATCTGCTAGTCTGTCGACCCATCCTGGCGTGGCTTTCTGCCGTGCCTTCTGATCACGTTTCGACAGGTTATCCATGACACGATATATCTTCGTGACCGGCGGCGTTGTGTCCTCTCTTGGCAAGGGCATCGCCTCCGCCTCGCTTGCGGCGATTTTAGAGGCCCGCGGCCTTAAGGTCACCATGCTCAAGCTCGACCCGTACATCAACGTGGATCCGGGCACCATGAGCCCCTTCCAGCACGGTGAGGTGTTCGTCACAGAAGATGGCGCCGAAACCGATCTTGATCTCGGGCATTACGAGCGCTTTATTCGCACCAAAATGACTCAGCGCAACAACTTTACGACCGGCCGTGTTTACGAGCACGTACTGCGTAAAGAGCGTCGGGGCGACTATCTCGGTGGCACTGTTCAGGTCATTCCACATATCACCGACGAGATTAAAGAGCGCGTTTACGCGGGCGGTGAAGGGTTTGATGTGGCGCTGGTAGAGATCGGCGGCACGGTCGGTGATATCGAATCGCTGCCTTTCCTGGAGTCGATCCGCCAAATTCGTAGTGAGCAGGGCGCCAACCGCGCGCTGTTTATGCACCTGACCCTGGTGCCCTACATCAAAACGGCGGGTGAGACCAAAACCAAGCCGACCCAGCACAGCGTTAAAGAGCTGCGCTCTATCGGTATCCAGCCGGATATTCTGATTTGCCGCAGCGAAGTTGAGCTGGAAGAGAGCGAGCGCCGCAAAATCGCTCTGTTCACCAACGTCGAAGAGCGTGCCGTGGTACCGCTGCAGGATGCCGATACGATCTATCGCATTCCGCTGATGCTCCATGAACACGGTCTGGACGAGATCGTTTGCGATAAGCTGCGCCTGGAAGCCCCGGAAGCAGATTTATCCGAGTGGGTGAAGGTACTTGATGCCAAGCTCAACCCGCTCAAATCCGTCAGTATTGCCATGGTCGGTAAATACATGGAGCTGCTGGATGCCTACAAGTCGCTCAACGAAGCGCTGATTCATGCCGGTATCCAGGGTCGTATCAAGGTCAATGTCGACTATATTGACTCCGAAGACATTGAGCGTCATGGCACCGAGCGCTTGGCGGGTAAAGACGCTATTCTGGTGCCCGGCGGCTTTGGCGAACGTGGCGTAGAAGGCAAGATTATGACCGCTCAATTCGCCCGCGAAAACAACGTGCCATATCTGGGTATTTGCCTGGGTATGCAGGTGGCGGTGATTGAGTTTGCCCGTAATGTGGCAGGCTGGAACGACGCCAACTCTACCGAGTTCACCCACGACACCCAGCACCCGGTAGTAGGTTTGATCACCGAATGGCTAAGCCCAGAAGGCAAAGTCGAGCTGCGTGATGCAGCGTCTGATTTAGGTGGCACCATGCGCTTAGGTGGCCAGGTATGCCATTTGGCATCGGGAACCAAAGCACGCGAAGCCTACGGCTCGGATGAGATTGTCGAGCGCCACCGTCACCGCTTCGAGGTCAATAACCAGTTTATCGATGAGCTTGAAAAGGCGGGCTTGGTTATCTCAGGCAAGAGCGTCGACCAATCGCTGGTTGAAGTCATCGAGCTGGCTGACCACCCTTGGTACGTAGCCTGCCAGTTCCACCCGGAGTTCACTTCTACTCCCCGTGATGGTCACCCGCTGTTCTCTGGCTTTGTGAACGCCGCCTTGGATTACAAAACAGCGCGCAGTCGCGCCCACGCGAACTCGCAGGAATAAGAGGGCAGAAGCATGGCTTCTCAAGACCGATCTCAAGAGCGTCATATTAACGTTGCCGGCTTAACCGCCGGTAACTCCTTGCCGCTTATGCTGCTGGGTGGCATGAACGTACTGGAGTCGGCCGATCTTGCCGACGAAGTCGCTCAAGCCTACGTCACGGTGACCCAGAAGCTGGGTATGCCCTACGTTTTTAAGGCCAGCTTTGACAAAGCCAATCGCAGTTCGATTCACTCCTACCGCGGCCCGGGTATCGAGAAAGGGCTGCAGATACTGGCCGATATCAAAGCTCGCCACAACGTGCCGATCATCACTGACGTTCACGAGCCTTGGCAGGCGCAAGCAGCCGCTGAAGTCGCTGACATTATCCAACTGCCGGCCTTTTTGGCTCGCCAAACTGATTTGGTGGTCGCCATGGCCAAAACCGGCGCGGTTATCAATATCAAAAAGCCGCAGTTTTTGGCGCCCCATGAAATGCGTCATATCCTCAGCAAGTTCCAGGAAGCGGGTAACGACCAGTTGATGCTCTGCGAGCGCGGCTCAAGCTTTGGTTACAACAATCTGATTGTTGATATGCTGGGCTTTGGTGATATGAAGCAAACCGGCTACCCGGTATTTTTCGATGTGACCCACGCGCTGCAGCGCCCCGGTGGGCGTGCCGATAGTGCTGATGGGCGCCGTGCCCAGGTGGCTGAGTTAGCGCGTGCAGGCGTGGCTGTCGGCCTTGCCGGGCTGTTTTTGGAAGCCCACCCTGACCCAGACAACGCCAAATGCGATGGTCCCTGTGCATTGCCGCTGGATCAATTAGAGCCGTTCTTGACTCAGCTTGCCCAGTTGGATGCGCTGGTCAAAGGGTTTGAGCCGCTAACGATTCGCTAAGCTGTATTTAGCTAATCAGGTCGTTATATTAATAATTTTATCTGACTAACAGGAAAGGATACTGCCATGACCAAAATTGTTGCTATCAGTGCGTTGGAAGTGCTGGATTCCCGTGGTAACCCGACCGTGCAGGCGCACGTACGCCTTGCCAGTGGTGCTGTCGGTGAAGCCTGTGCCCCCAGTGGTGCTTCAACCGGCTCCCGGGAAGCGTTAGAGCTGCGCGACGGCGATAAGTCGCGCTACCTGGGCAAAGGCGTGCTGAAAGCAGTCGATGCGGTCAATGGCAAAATTCGTGAAGCGCTGATGGGCATGGATGCGCGTGATCAGCGCGGCTTGGACGATGCCATGTTGGCGCTGGACGGCACTGAAAACAAAGCGAATCTGGGGGCGAATGCCATCCTAGCCGTTTCGCTGGCGGCGGCTAAAGCAGCTGCTAACGCCAAAGGCGTACCGCTCTACGCCCACATTGCCGAGCTCTACGGTCAACCTGGCCAGTACAGCATGCCGGTGCCGATGATGAACATCATCAACGGCGGCGAGCACGCGGATAACAACGTCGATATCCAGGAATTTATGGTGCAGCCAGTGGGCGCGCCTAACTTCCGCGAAGGGCTGCGCATGGGCGCGGAAATTTTCCACGCGCTGAAGAAAGTGCTCTCCGCGAAAGGGCTCTCTACATCCGTCGGTGACGAGGGCGGCTTTGCGCCTAACCTGGCGTCTAACGCTGATGCGCTAGCGGTGATTAAACAAGCCGTTGCCGATGCTGGCTATGAGCTGGGTAAAGACGTCACGCTGGCGCTGGATTGTGCTTCGTCTGAGTTTTACAAAGACGGTCAGTACAACCTTTCCGGTGAAGGCAAAAGCTACGACGCCCAAGGCTTTACCGATTACCTGGCAGGCCTGTGTGCCGATTACCCGATTGTGTCTATCGAAGACGGCATGGATGAATCGGATTGGGCGGGTTGGAAAGCGCTGACCGATAAGCTGGGCGATAAAGTGCAGCTGGTGGGCGATGACCTATTCGTGACCAATACCAAGATTCTCAAGCGCGGTATCGATGAGCAGATCGGTAACTCTATCCTGATCAAGTTCAACCAGATCGGTTCGCTCTCTGAGACGCTGGACGCGATTAAGATGGCGCAGGATGCTGGCTTTACGGCGGTTATTTCTCACCGCTCCGGTGAAACCGAAGATACCACCATTGCCGATTTGGCGGTGGGTACCTGTGCCGGTCAGATCAAAACGGGCTCACTTTGCCGCTCTGATCGGGTTGCCAAGTACAACCGTTTGCTGGTGATTGAAGCAGAGCTGGGTGATGTGACCTACCCAGGTTTGAAAGCCATTAAAGGGCAGTAAAATGCCAATATCGAGCGAATTTTTAGAGGTGCTTGTAAGAGATGTCTCAAAATTTTGTAAGAGATATCTTACAAATACCGACGAGAATCGCTCGGTTTAGGGTAAGAAATAGCTTACTTTGCCACTAAGTAAAGTTTAAGATATTGTTTAATAAGTAGTTTTTTAAAAAGGGCGAGTCGCAGCGACTCGCCCTTTTGCATTTTGGCTTTGTTGAGAAGCGGCCATGATCTGACACAATATACACAGGACAAGGGGAGGCAAGGACGCTTCAGTCAGGATGCAGCGGGATGTAGGTCAGATGCGCCGGGTGATACAGTGAGGTGAGCCCTGGCAAGGACGTCATCTGAGGAGGTTGATCCAGGGAGTGGTCAGAGGAAGTGCTTGGAGCGGGCGGCCTACGGGTCGCCTTTTTTTGCCCGCAATTTGGCAGCACATTTTTGACGATACACTTTTGAAAACACAAAAAAACCAGCGCTGTTTTTAACAACCAGCGCTGGTTTAAAGAGAATTTTTAAAGAGAGCTTTTAAAAAGAGCTATGTGCTGATTTTTAAACCGTCACAGCGTTTAGCGCTCTAGTTTCTCAAGCTTGCCGGGCTTGCCATCCCACTCTTCGGCGTCCGGCAGCGGGTCTTTTCTTTCGGCGATGTTGGGCCATACTTCGGCCATCTCAGCGTTAATCTCGATAAAGGCCTCCTGTCCATCCGGCAGCTCATCCTCGGAGAATATCGCCTCGGCGGGGCACTCGGGCTCACACAGCGCGCAGTCGATACACTCGTCAGGATGAATGACCAGGAAGTTCGGGCCCTCGTAAAAACAGTCGACCGGGCAGACTTCCACACAGTCGGTGTATTTGCACTGGATGCAGTTCTCGGTAACGACAAACGTCATCTTGCTATCCCTCTTGCAGGGCCGGGTAACTCCCAGCCATGGTCAATCGTGAATGGTTATAAATCAGCCGTTTTTTATAAGCTAAAAGTTTGAACGACATTCTAGAGGTGCGCATACCTGGCGGCAAGCGCCATATGGCTTTCCCTCCTATAAGCACCATTAGATCAGGTCTCGCCACTGATACAACAGCGCTAGCGCTTCCCGTGGCGTTAAACCATCCATATCGACGTTTTCCAACGCCTCGACCACCGGATGCGGTGCAGCGGCGAACAGATCGTTTTGCTGCGGTGCGGTTCGCGGCGCCTGCGCTGTGTTATCCACATCACGCTGCTCCAAACTTATCAGCTTCTCGCGGGCACGTTTAATCACATGGTTGGGCACGCCCGCTAATTGCGCCACCTGCAAACCATAGCTCTGGCTGGCCGGGCCCGCTTCGATGCGGTGCATAAACACAATGCTGTCGCCATGCTCGGTCGCCGTTAGGTGGATATTGGCCACCCCTTCCATATGCTCAGGCAGCGCCGTCATTTCAAAGTAGTGGGTCGCAAACAGCGTTAGCGCGCGTCCTTTTGCCAAATGTTCAGCGCTTGCCCAGGCGAGCGACAGACCGTCAAAGGTACTGGTGCCGCGGCCAATTTCATCCATCAGGATCAAGCTTTGCTGGGTGGCATTGTGGAGAATGTTGGCGGTTTCAGTCATCTCGACCATAAAGGTAGAGCGCCCGCCGGCCAAGTCATCCGATGAGCCAATGCGGGTGAATATTCGATCCAGCGGGCCGATCTCGGCGGCATCGGCGGGCACAAAACTGCCGCAGTGAGCGAGAAGGGCGATGAGCGCCGTCTGACGCATATAGGTCGATTTACCGCCCATGTTAGGGCCGGTAATAATCAGCATGTGCTGGTCAGGATTGAGCGTCACGTCGTTGGGGACAAAGGGTGTCTCGCTCACCTGCTCGACCACCGGATGTCGTCCCGCGTCAATTTGAATCCCGGTGGTTTCGCTGAGTGTTGGACGCACCCAGTTCAGCGCCTCGGCGCGCTCGGCAAAGGCGCACAGTACGTCCAGTTCCGCCAAGGCTTGCGAGGTGCTCTGCAGCGCGTGAAGGCTTGCGTTGAGATCGCCAAGCAGGCGATCGTAGAGCCATTTTTCACGCGTCAACGCGCGAGATTTAGCGGAGAGTGCCTTATCTTCAAACTCTTTGAGCTCGGGGATAATGAACCGCTCGGCATTTTTAAGTGTCTGGCGGCGAATATAGTCGGCGGGCGCCTGCTGGGCTTGTGAACGCGGTAGCTCAATAAAGTAGCCGTGCACCCGGTTGTAGCCCACTTTGAGATTGGCTAGCCCCGTACGCTCGCGCTCGCGAAGCTCGAGCTGAATAAGATAGTCGCCCGCGTTTTCGGCCATGCCACGGTGCTCATCGAGCTCTGAATCAAAGCCATCGGCAATCACCCCGCCATCGCGGATCACCACCGGCGGATTTTCTACCAGCGCCCGGCTGAGCATATCGGCCATTTCTGGGTAGGGGCGAATATGCGGGCGCAGGTTATCCAGCGCACTGCCGCTCTCAACCTCGCTAAGCTGTTGCTCCAGTTCCGGAAGCGTTACCAGTGCATCCCGCAGCCGTGCCAAATCGCGCGGGCGGGCGCTATACAGCGCCACCCGGGCCAGAATGCGCTCCACGTCGCCCACCGCGCTCAACGTCTCGCGCAGCGGCATATAGGCGGCATCCAGGCTTAGCAGCGCCACACCCGCATGACGGGCCTGGACAATCTCGCGTTGACGCAGTGGCCGATTAAGCCAGCGTTTGAGTAGCCGTGAACCCATGGCGGTGGTACAGGTATCCAGCACGCTGGCCAGGGTGTTGTCGCTGCTGCCGCCCAGGTTGATATCAATTTCCAGATTACGGCGGCTGGCAGCGTCGATCACCACCGCGTCGTCGCGGTTCTCAACGCTGATGGCGGTCACGTGGGGCAGGCGCGAGCGCTGAGTGTCCCGGGCATAATCGATCAATACCCCGGCAGCAATTAGCGCAGAGGTTAAGTGCGCACAGCCAAAGCCACGTAAATCCTGCACTTCGAACTGGTCGCAGAGGCTACGGGTAGCGCTTTCCAAATCAAACAGCCACTCGCCCTGGCGGCGCAGGCTGCGTTTCTGCGACCAGGCCTCGGGTAGCGTTAAGCTTTCGGGTACCAGCAGCTCGGCCGGGGAGAGACGCGTCAGCTCGGCGAGCATTTCGGCTTCGCTGTCTACTTCCAGTACGTTGAAGCGACCACTGGAGAGCTCCAGCCAGGCAAGGCCCCAGCTCTCTTTTCCGGGAGAAACGGACACCAGGACGTTGTCGCGGCGGGCATCGAGCAGCGCTTCATCGTGGAGTGTGCCAGGGGTGACGATACGCACCACTTGGCGCTCAACGGGCCCTTTGCTGGTCGCGGGGTCGCCAATTTGCTCACAAATAGCGACCGACTCGCCGCCAGCGACGAGGCGGGCCAGATAGCCCTCAGCGCTGTGATAGGGGACGCCCGCCATCGGGATAGGCTTGCCGCCTGACTGCCCACGCTGGGTAAGGGTAATATCCAGCAGTGCGGCGGCGCGCTTGGCGTCGTCGAAAAACAGTTCATAAAAATCCCCCATGCGGTAGAACAGCAGTACCTCGGGGTGCTCGCGCTTGATCTTTAAATATTGCGTGATCATGGGCGTGTTAGGGGGAATGGCCTGTGACATGGGCGTCCTGATTGAGCAATTTCTTTGAGAAAGCTAAACGCAGTATTCTACGCTGAATAGACGACTCACTTGAAGGAGCGACCATAGTGCCCAGCGAAACTAGCCTGAAAAATCTTGATTTAACCCTGTTAGCTCAGCGGCTGGGGCGGCTGTGTAAGCAGTTGAATGTAGAAGTGACCGCCGCTGAGTCATGTACGGGGGGCGGCATTGCCAGCGCCATTACCGAGGTGGCGGGTAGCTCTGCTTACTTTACGACGGGCTATGTGACCTATGCGAATGCTGCTAAAACGCGCTTATTGGGGGTGCCTGAGACCACGCTGGCCGAGCACGGTGCTGTCAGCAAGGAGGTCGTCAAAGCCATGGTGCTGGGTGCCTGTAATGAAAGTGGCGCGGGCTTAGCTGTTGCCGTTAGCGGTGTTGCAGGCCCAGAGGGGGGGAGCGCTGAAAAGCCGGTGGGTACGGTTTGGTTGGCCTGGGGAGATGCTGCTGCCCAGGAAGCTGAATGCTTTCACTTTCCAGGTGACCGTCAGTCGGTGCGAGAGCAGGCCGTGCGTCAGGCCTTGGTTGGGCTGGTGGCGCGCCTGAATGAGCGCGAGAAGGCGAGCAAGACGAACCAGCCGTAAGAAAAAGGCGCATATGCAAAAAGGCTGTTGATAAAATAGATGAGAGAAAGCGCGATCAAGGATTTGTTTACGGCGCAATCTTTGGCATACTACTGGCTAATTATACAGCTTGTTATGAGGAATCTCTGAATGGCTCAGGATGACAACCGCACTAAAGCGCTAAACGCTGCACTCACCCAAATCGACCGTCAGTTCGGCAAGGGCACCGTCATGCGTCTAGGCGACGCACCGCGTGTCGTCATGCCGTCGGTTTCCACCGGTTCATTGGGTCTGGATATCGCCCTCGGCATCGGCGGGCTGCCGTTTGGCCGCGTGGCTGAAATTTTTGGTCCAGAGTCCTCGGGTAAAACGACACTGACCCTTTCGGTGATTGCGCAAGCGCAAAAGCAAGGCAAAGTGTGTGCCTTCGTCGATGCCGAGCATGCGCTTGACCCCAGCTACGCAGAAAAGCTAGGCGTCAACCTGGATGATCTACTGATTTCCCAGCCGGACACCGGTGAGCAGGCGCTGGAAATTACCGACATGCTGGTACGCTCTGGCGGTGTTGACGTGATTGTTATCGACTCGGTCGCTGCGTTGACCCCGCGCGCTGAAATCGAAGGCGAAATGGGTGATTCCCACGTTGGCCTACAGGCGCGTTTGATGTCTCAGGCACTGCGTAAAATCACCGGTAATATCAAAAACGCCAACTGCTTGGTGATCTTCATCAACCAGATCCGCATGAAGATCGGCGTCATGTTTGGTAGCCCCGAAACCACCACTGGTGGTAACGCGCTGAAGTTCTATGCCAGCGTGCGTCTGGATATTCGTCGTACCGGCTCGGTGAAAGTGGGTGATGAAGTCACCGGTAACGAAACCCGCGTGAAAGTAGTCAAAAACAAGGTAGCACCGCCATTCCGTCAGGCTGAATTCCAGATTCTTTACGGCAAGGGTATCTACCACGCCGGTGAGGTCATCGACCTGGGCGTGCAGTGCAACCTAGTCGACAAAGCCGGTGCCTGGTACAGCTATAAAGGTAAGAAAATCGGTCAAGGTAAAGCCAATTCAGCGCTGTATCTGGAAGAGCACCCGGAAATTATGCTCGAAATCGAAACGCAGATTCGTGAGCAGCTCTTGGCCAAGCCCGATCCTAAAAAGGAGAAGGAAGATGCACCTGCCGAAGCAGCGGCAGAATTGGATGCGGGTGATGACGATCTGCTTTAAGACGACTCTCGCTAAGATAAGCTGATGGCATTCACCTCCCAGCGTGATGCTACGCCCCGTGATATCGCCATTGGTTTACTGGCTCGGCGCGAATACTCCCGCGCCGAGCTTGCTCAGCGTCTGAAGAAAAAGTCTTTCGACGATGCCGCTATTGATGAGTGCCTGGACGCCTTGGTTGAACAAGGGCTGCAGTCTGACGCGCGCTTTGCGGCCAGTTTCGTGCGCTCGCGCATACTGCGTGGCCAAGGCGTGATTCGTATTAAAGGCGAGTTGCGCCAGCGCGGCATAGACCAGGAAACCCTTGCCACCGCTTTTGAAGAAGTGGAGGGGGGCGAGCAGGTCGACTGGTTTGAGCTAGCCCGGGAAACCCTGGCGCGGCGTTTTGATAGCCCTGGTGAGACCCCCAAAGAGCGCGCTAGGCGTGAACGTTTTCTCGCCAGTCGCGGCTTCGATTTTGAACAAATTCGCTACGCGCTCTCCTGTCTGTAATACGTTTTCCCCAGCCTATACAATACCCCCTCTTACATTTCTAGTAGCGCTCTAATACGCTTGTTCATCCAGTTGTTTACGTGGCTGTTTGCCTTTCTGCCACTAAGTGCGGCTTTAGTCGTTTGACAACTGCGCTATAATGGCTGCTTTGCGACCCCTGAGGGTAGCGGCAACAGCGCCCTGGGACATCACGCTTTCTTGTTACGGATACCCTATGAAAAGCGCAGAGATTAGACAGGCCTTTCTCACCTTCTTCGAAGAGCAGGGGCATACGATTGTACCCACCAGCTCATTAGTGCCGGGCAACGACCCGACGCTGCTGTTTACCAATGCCGGCATGGTGCCGTTTAAAGATGTGTTTCTAGGCCGCGATCCGCGCCCTTACGTGCGCGCCACCTCTGCGCAGCGCTGCGTTCGCGCGGGCGGTAAGCATAATGATTTAGACAACGTCGGCTATACCGCACGCCACCACACCTTCTTTGAGATGCTGGGTAACTTCAGCTTTGGCGACTACTTCAAGCGCGACGCCATTCGCTTTGCCTGGGTGTTTTTAACCGAAACGCTGGGACTCCCCAAAGACAAGCTGTGGGTAACGGTACACATCAGCGATGACGAAGCTGAGCGCATCTGGAAAGATGAGATTGGCATCGACCCTGAGCGCTTCTCCAAGCTGGATGAAGATAACTTCTGGCAGATGGGCGACACCGGCCCCTGCGGCCCCAGTTCGGAAATCTTCTTTGATCACGGCCCTGAGGTTTGGGGTGGCCCGCCGGGCAGCCCGGAAGAGGATGGCGATCGCTATATCGAAATCTGGAACCTGGTGTTCATGCAGTTTGATCGCGATGCCCAGGGCACGCTCAACCCGCTGCCCAAGCCCTCCATCGATACCGGTATGGGGCTGGAGCGTGTCGCCGCTGTCATGCAGGGCGTCCACTCCAACTATGAGATCGACCTGTTCCAGAACCTGCTGCAAGCCGCTGCGAAAGCGACCGGGCACCCTGATACCGCTACGCCTTCGTTGCGCGTAATTGCCGACCATATCCGTTCCTGTGCCTTCTTGATTGCTGATGGCGTGCTGCCTTCCAACGAAGGGCGCGGCTATGTCCTGCGTCGGATCATTCGCCGTGCAATTCGTCACGGCCACAAGCTGGGCGCGGTTGAGCCGTTCTTCCACAAGCTGGTGGAGGCGCTGGATGCGGAGATGGGCGATGCCTATCCGGAACTGCGTGAAGCGAGCGATCAAATTGCCCGTGTACTGCTGAAAGAAGAAGAGCAGTTCGCACGCACCCTGGATCACGGTATGGGGCTCTTGAATGCGGCACTGGCCGAGTTGGATGGCAAGGTGCTGCCGGGTGAGACGGTGTTTAAGCTTTATGACACCTACGGCTTTCCCTTCGACCTTACCGCCGACGTCTGTCGTGAGCGTGGCGTTAGCCTGGACGAAGATGGCTTTCAGCAGGCGTTAGAGGCCCAGCGTGAACGCGCACGGGCGGCCAGCCAATTTGGCGCCGACTACAGCGCCTCCATCGAGTTGGAGGGCGAAACTGCCTTTACCGGCTACGACCGCTTGGAAGATCAGGCCAAGGTAACCGCGCTGGTCGACAGCGAGGGCAATCCACTGGCAGCGCTGGAAGCGGGGCAGAAGGGTGTCGTGGTACTAGACCGCACGCCGTTTTACGGCGAGTCAGGCGGCCAGGTGGGCGATACCGGCTACCTGTATGTCGACGGTGGCCGTTTCCAGGTCACTGATACCCAAAAGCAGAGCGGTCATCATCTTCACCAGGGCATGATGGTAGAAGGCTCGCTAAGCGTTGGCGCAAGCGTGCGTGGTGAAGTGGATGCCAGCCTGCGCACAGCCACCATTCGCAATCACTCAGCCACCCACCTGCTGCATAAAGCGCTGCGCATGGTGCTGGGTGATCACGTACAGCAGAAAGGCTCGCTGGTGAACGCCGAGCGCCTGCGCTTCGACTTTAGCCACTTCGAGCCGGTGACCGCCGAGCAACTGGCGGAAGTCGAACGGCTGGTCAATGAGCAGATTCTGGCTAATGCGCCGACCAAGATCGAGCAGATGAGCCTGGACCAAGCCAAGGCCAAGGGCGCAGCAGCGCTGTTTGAGGCCAAATACGCCGAGAACGTGCGCGTGCTGACCATTGGTGCCGACGATTTCTCGATCGAGTTATGCGGTGGTACCCACGTGGCACGCAGCGGTGATATTGGCTGCTGCCATGTGATGAGCGAAGTGGGCATTGCTTCTGGTGTGCGCCGCATCGAAGCGATCACCGGCGAAAATGCGCTGGCTCACTTCCGCGAGCAGGAAGCCCGCCTCGAGCGATTGGGTGAGCGCTTGAAGACCAAGCCTGAACAGGTCGAAGCGCGGGTAGAATCACTGGTTGAGCGCAACCGTAGCCTGGAAAAAGAGCTTGAGCAGCTCAAGGCCAAACTAGCCAGTGCAGCGGGTAGCGATATGCTCAGCCAGGTGCAGGAGGTCAATGGCGTGAAGCTGCTGGCGACGCAGCTGGATGGCGTGTCAGGCAAAGATTTACGCGGCATCCTTGATCAGCTTAAGAACAAGCTAAGCTCTGGAGTGATTATCCTCGGCGTTGCCGACCAGGCGGCGGGCAAAGTGAGTCTGATCGCTGGGGTCACCCAGGATCTGAGCGGCCGAGTGAAAGCCGGTGAGCTGGTGAACCATGTTGCCTCCCAGGTAGGAGGGAAGGGCGGTGGCCGCCCCGACATGGCCCAAGCGGGAGGTAGTCAACCCGACGCCCTGCCGGATGCGTTGAAGAGCGTACCAGCATGGTTGGAAAACGTTCTTAGCTAAACCTCTGGGCCGGTGGCATTATTGTCACCGGCCTTATTATTTATTTAAAACTTGTGACACTTTCACCCTCCATTCCCGAACGCATAGGAAAAAACGGCATATGGCACTATACGTACAGAAGTTCGGCGGCACTTCGGTGGGCTCTGTCGAGCGTATCAAGGCCGTAGCGGAAAAGGTTAAGGGCTTCCGCGATCAAGGCCATCAGGTAGTGGTCGTGGTCTCCGCCATGAGCGGCGAAACCAACCGCCTGACGGACATGGCACAGGCGCTTAACGACGATCCCGCACCGCGCGAGATGGATATGCTGCTATCGACCGGCGAGCAGGTAACTATTTCACTGCTCGCCATGGCGCTTCAGCAAATCGGTGTGCCAGCCACTTCGCACACAGGCGCCCAGGTAGGCATTCATACCGATAGTGCCTATACCAAGGCGCGTATCCAGCGCATTGAAACCGAAGACCTCAAGGCCGATCTGGACGCTGGTCAGGTAGTTGTTGTGGCCGGGTTCCAAGGGGTCGATGAAGACGGCAATATCACCACCCTGGGCCGTGGTGGTTCTGACACCACAGGGGTGGCGCTAGCCGCTGCGCTAGGTGCCGATGAGTGCCAGATTTACACCGATGTTGACGGGGTATACACCACCGACCCTCGCGTCTGCTCCAAAGCCCAGCGCTTAACGAGCATTACCGTGGAAGAGATGCTGGAACTGGCCAGTCTCGGCTCTAAAGTGCTGCAGATCCGCGCGGTAGAGTTTGCCGGAAAGTACAACGTACCCCTGCGGGTGCTGTCGAGCTTTGAAGACGGCCCCGGTACCCTAATTGTTGCAGAAGCCGACCAAGACGAGGACGCTATGGAAGAACCACTGATCTCCGGTATCGCTTTCACCAAAAATGAAGCAAAATTAACCCTGCTGAATACGCCGGACGTGCCGGGTGTGGCATCACGCATTCTAGGGCCCATTGCCGATGCCAATATCGAAGTGGACATGATCGTGCAGAACGTGGCGCCGGCCGGAGACTATACCGACTTTACCTTTACGGTTGCTAAGGGCGATTACAAAGCCACTAAAAAGCTGCTTGAAGAGACGGTGATTCCTGATTTGGGCGGCGGTGAGCTGCGTGGCGACGACAATATTGCTAAGGTCTCTTTAGTGGGTGTCGGTATGCGTTCTCACGCCGGTGTGGCGTCGAAAATGTTCCGTGTGCTAGCTGACGAAAATGTAAATATCCGTATGGTCTCCACCTCTGAGATTAAAATCTCGGTCGTGATTGATGAGAAGCATATGGAGCTTGCTGTTAATGCATTACACAAAGCTTTTGGTTTAGATAAGGCAGATATCGAATCTGAATAACATTAATACCTTAAACCTTCTACGCTGAAGGGGTACTTACTGCCGTGTGGTGGTGAG
This sequence comes from Vreelandella sp. 2A-K22, assembly GCF_054065485.1. Lineage (NCBI taxonomy): Bacteria > Pseudomonadati > Pseudomonadota > Gammaproteobacteria > Oceanospirillales > Halomonadaceae > Vreelandella > Vreelandella sp. 2A-K22. The sequence goes on from NZ_JBSUGC010000007.1 coordinate 130,384, forward strand.
CTTTCTTTCAACGGGAGGTATAAGGTGTCATGGAGCCGGAGTCATTGGTGACAGGGAACACTATGTCGCATAATGGCATGGTGTTGCCTCCGGCTGACATATCCCGTTGCATAAAACGTCTGAAAAGGAGATCAGCCATGCTCATCCTAACTCGCCGTGTTGGCGAAACGCTGATGATCGGTGATGAAATCACCGTCACCGTGCTAGGTGTGAAAGGCAATCAAGTACGTATCGGCGTAAATGCGCCTAAAGATGTGGCAGTTCATCGTGAAGAGATTTACCAGCGTATTCAGCGTGAACGAAACAGTGAAAATGAAGTGGAATAAGCCTTGCGAGCTCGCATGATGAAACGATGCTTAAAGCGTAAGCTTATATGTAAGATATGGCCGGTGCGAAAAAAATCCGTAGAAGACTAGACACAAGAAGACTAAATCGGTAATATTCGCGCCGTGCCGTTGAGGAGAGGTGGCCGAGTGGCTGAAGGCGCTCCCCTGCTAAGGGAGTATAGGGTTTATAGCCCTATCGAGGGTTCGAATCCCTCTCTCTCCGCCAGTCGCATGGCCAGTAAGTACTTTTACTTTGTTAAAAAGTGCATGGTCACAAGGTATGCGCCCGTAGCTCAGCTGGATAGAGTACCTGACTACGAATCAGGGGGTCGGAGGTTCGAATCCTCCCGGGCGCGCCACCTTTTTATGCTGACTGCATTTATGGTTAATCGTATTTTAGATTAGCTGTATTTAAAGTTAGTTGTACCAGAGGCTAATTGCATTAAGCAGTATTTGTAGTAGTCTTGGTAGCAGTAAAAGTAAACGTTAGTAAAACGTTACGCGCCCGTAGCTCAGCTGGATAGAGTACCTGACTACGAATCAGGGGGTCGGAGGTTCGAATCCTCCCGGGCGCGCCAGATTCCAAAACCCGCTCTCTTATTGAGAGCGGGTTTTCTGTTTCCAGTCTGACCGCCAGTTTCTAGCCTGACCGGAAGTCGCTCGCGCCCCGGTCTTGCGATCGTTTGTAGCGCCCCCGCTTTGCGGTAGGGCGCTTTTTTTTGCCTGTTAAAGGGGTGGTGCGAAAGAAGGGCTAAGCCATTGCAGCTTGCTGTTCGTCGACAACAAGGCTGTCGAGCAGTTGGTCTAACTCGGTGATGCGCTTTACGCGCTGAAAATTCTGTTCAGCTTCACTGCTGCCTTGACGCATTTGGGCAAGCCACTGCTTTACCAGAGAGACCACGACGCGGTCGGGTAGCTTTTGACGCTGTAGAGCGGCGTATTCTTTGAGCACGTTGGCGCGCATCGCCCAGCTACTCTCAGGTAGCCGCTCGCCGGTTTGCAGCCAGTGGCGAATGCGTGGCGCCAGCCAAGGATCGGCCAGGGCGCTCCGTCCCAGCATCACGTCGCGACACCCTGACAGGGTGCGGGCTTTCCAGTAATCTTCCAGTGTCCAGATATCGCCGTTGGCGACCACGGGGATGCTCACTTGGCGGCGAATTTTGCCGATCCACTCCCAGTGTGCCGGTGGGCGGTAGCCCTCGTCTCGGGTGCGTGCATGAACGACCAGCTGTGCTGCTCCGCCCGCTTCGGTGGCTTGGGCGCAGGCCACCGCTAAACGGCGATTAGCGAAGCCCAGGCGAATCTTGGCGGTCACCGGGATTTCCCCCTCTAAAGCGTCGTGAACGGCTTTAACCGCCTTATAGACGCGATCAGGCTGGCGTAACAGCGAGGCGCCGCCATCGTGCCGGTTAACCAGTTTGGCAGGGCAGCCGAAATTAAGATCGACGCTCACCGCGCCCAGGCTAAGCGCCTGGCGCGCGTTAGCCGCCAGGGCGACTGGGTCAGAGCCCAGTAACTGTAAATGCACGGGAATGCCGCTTGGTGTGGCCACAGGCGGTTGCGCAAGCTCGGGGCAGTGTTTATAAAACACTCTTGGCGGCAGGCGCGCATCGACCACACGTACAAACTCGGTGACCGTCCAGTCGAACCCGGCATGCCGGGTCAGCAGATCACGAGTCAGGGCGTCGATTACCCCTTCCATCGGGGCTAGGCCGATTCTGCCGTTTTGTAGTAAATTAACAACCATGACTTCCACTATCGCGCCATTGCATTCTATTCTGGGTGTGGCAGGTTAGTGCATTCCCCTTACTGCGCCAAGCGCCTTTCACCGTATTGGCGTCATGATGTGCGTAAAAATGGTACTTGAGCTGTGCTTCAAGACACCGGGCTTCAAGGAGATCGCTTTATGCAGGATCTAGAACTATTGCAAGAAGGGCTGGCGTTAATGGCGCTCGGTATGGGCGTAGTGTTTGTTTTTCTTACTGTTTTGGTCATTAGCGTTACGCTGATGTCGAAGCTTATTGGGCGTTTCCAACCCGCCCCTGTGGCTGTTAATACGGGCAATAAATCGTCGCCATCTTCGGGTTCCTCTGCGCAAAATGACGAGGTCATGGCGGTGATCAGTGCTGCAGTGCATCGTTATCGCTCAAGCCGGCGTCGTTAACTTTCTCGATTTTTTTCATTTTGGCCCTCTTGTGGCTATTTTTTTGTTATTTTTACTACAAACTTACAACTCTCTACTGTGAGCCATGACAATGAACGAAATAAAACGCCCTCTAGGCATTACTGATGTCGTGCTGCGCGATGCCCATCAATCGCTATTCGCTACACGTATGCGGCTGGACGATATGCTGCCGATCGCCGAAAAACTGGATCGCGTTGGCTATTGGTCGCTGGAAACCTGGGGTGGGGCCACTTATGACGCCTGTATCCGCTATTTGGGCGAAGATCCGTGGGAGCGCATTCGTGCATTAAAAGAGGCTATGCCCAATACACCTCAGGCCATGTTGCTACGTGGTCAGAACCTGCTGGGCTACCGCCACTACGCCGATGACGTTGTCGATAAGTTTGTCGAGCGGGCGAAAACCAACGGCGTTGATGTCTTCCGTGTTTTCGATGCCATGAATGACCCGCGCAATTTAGAGCGCGCCATTCAGGCGGTGCGTAACGTCGAAGGTCACGCCCAGGGCACCATCTCTTACACCGTGAGCCCGGTACATACCCTGGATAGCTGGGTTGATCTCGCCAAAACCATTGCTGGCTTAGGCGCAGATTCATTGGCTATCAAGGATATGGCGGGGCTACTGACGCCCTATACGGCATTCGATCTGGTCACCCGGCTCAAGAAAGAGCTATCGATTCCGGTGCACCTGCACTGCCACGCCACCACCGGCCTCTCTACCTCAACCATTTTGAAGGCAGTGGAAGCAGGCATTGATAACGTCGATACCTCGATTTCGTCCATGTCGATGACCTACGGTCACAGCCCCACCGAGTCAGTGGTGGCAATGCTGAAAGACACCGGCCGCGATACCGGTCTGGATCTTGAGCTGCTGGAAGATATTGCCGGTTACTTCCGCGAAGTACGCAAGAAGTACGCCGCCTTTGAAGGCTCGCTGCGCGGCATTGATTCGCGCATCCTGATTGCTCAGGTGCCCGGCGGCATGCTGACCAACATGGAAGGCCAGCTGAAAGAGCAGGGCGCGGGCGATAAGCTGGACGACGTGCTCAGCGAGATTCCCCGCGTGCGCGAAGATCTTGGCTTTATTCCGCTGGTGACGCCCACCTCGCAAATCGTCGGCACCCAGGCGGTCATGAACGTGATGATGGGCGAGCGCTACAAGTCGATCTCCAAGGAAGTTCAGGCGCTGCTCAAAGGTGAATATGGTGCTGCCCCAGCACCCTTCAACGCCGAATTGCAAAAGCGCGTCTTGGAAGGCGGCGAGCCGATTACCTGTCGCCCGGCGGATAACCTTTCACCGGAAATGGATAGGCTGGCTGCCGAACTGAAAGAGAAGGCTAGCGCTGAAGGCATTCGCTTGGCCGAAGGCAAGCGCGAAGTAGATGATGTTCTGACCTACGCGCTGTTCCCGCAGATCGGCTTGAAGTTCCTTAAAAACCGCGACAATCCCGACGCCTTTGAACCTGCCCCCCAGGCAACTGACGCAAGTGCTGAAAAGACACCCGCCAAGGTGGAAAGCAAAGCGCCGGTGGCTAGCAGTGGCTCGGAAACCTATACCGTTAAGCTCAACGGTAAAGCCTTCGTGGTGGAAGTGTCTGAAGGTGGTGAACTGGGCGAAGTGCAGGAGCAAACGGCGGCCAGCACTGGCGCCCCCAAAGAGGAAGTGTCTGCACCCACTGGTGAGAGCATTGATGCGCCGCTGGCCGGCAATATCTTCAAGGTTAATGTCCGCCCTGGCGATAAAGTCGCTGAAGGGGATGTGGTGATCATTCTTGAAGCGATGAAAATGGAAACCGAAGTGCGTGCCAGTATCGCAGGCACTGTGTCTAAGGTTAACGTCAGCGAGGGCGACAGCGTAGCCGTAGGCGATGCGCTGATCGAGCTCTAAGGGCCCAGTAATGGATAAATTAGTAACGTTATGGGAAGGCTCTGGGCTATATAACCTTGAGCTTGGCCAAGCCGTCATGATCATGGTGGGGCTACTGCTGCTTTACCTGGCCATTTATAAGAAGTTTGAGCCGCTGCTGCTGGTGCCGATTGGCTTTGGCGGCATTCTGGCCAATATTCCCGAAGCAGGGTTGGCGATTTCAGCGCTAGACCAAGCGATCGAGGTGGCGAAACCCGCAGTGCTACAGCAGATAGCGGCAGCGCTGGGCGCGACGCTGGATCCGTTAGCGAATGCGGAAGCCTGGCGTGAATCGTTAAAAGTGATAGCCCACGATGGCGTCGCACCGGATCAGGTGCGTGCCGCACGTGATATCGCCGTGGGCGTCGGCTATAGCGATGGCATGCTTTACAACTTCTATAAAGTAGCAATTGGTTCAGGTATCGCCCCGCTGATTATCTTTATGGGTGTGGGCGCCATGACCGACTTCGGTCCGCTGCTGGCCAATCCGCGCACGCTGTTTTTAGGTGCGGCCGCTCAGTTTGGCATTTTTGCCACTTTGTTTGGTGCCGTGGCGCTCACCTCGATGGGCATCATGGATTTCTCGCTCAATCAGGCCGCCGCCATTGGTATTATTGGCGGGGCGGATGGCCCGACCTCCATCTACGTCTCCAGCGTGCTGGCGCCGGAGCTGCTGGGTGCTATCGCGGTGGCTGCCTACGCCTATATGGCGTTGGTACCGCTGATACAGCCGCCCATCATGCGTCTGCTGACCACCGATAAAGAGCGTCAAATCAAGATGACCCAGTTGCGGCCGGTCTCCAAGCTGGAAAAAATCATCTTCCCGCTTATGCTGCTGATTCTGGTCGCGCTGTTTCTGCCCGATGCGGCACCGCTACTCGGTATGTTCTGCTTCGGTAATCTGATGCGTGAGTGTGGCGTAGTCGAGCGCTTGTCGGATACCGCGCAAAACGCCTTGATCAATATCGTCACGATTATCCTGGGACTGTCGGTAGGCTCCAAACTGATGGCCGAGAGTTTCCTGGCATTTGAGACGCTGGGGATATTAGGTCTGGGTATTGTCGCCTTTGGTATCGGCACGGCCGCTGGGGTATTGATGGCCAAGCTGATGAACCTGGTGAGCAAAATGCCCATCAACCCATTGATCGGTGCCGCGGGCGTTTCCGCCGTGCCTATGGCAGCGCGGGTGGCGAATAAGGTGGGGCTGGAGTCCAACCCACATAACTTCCTGCTGATGCATGCCATGGGCCCCAACGTGGCGGGTGTTATTGGGTCGGCAGTCGCGGCCGGGGTAATGATTAAATACCTGGGTTAACTAGTCCTCTGCCATCAACGGCATAGGGGTGTCATTGCGAACGCAGTGAAGCAATCTGGGGTTGGTTCTCAGGGTAGGCTTGAGATTGCTTCGTCTCAGGCTCCTCGCAATGGCCGGTGAGTGTCATCGCGAGCGAAGCGCGGCGATCTCGGTTTGTTTGCCACCGCAGAACGAGATTGCCGCGTCGCAAGCTCCTCGCAATGACATATGGGGCCCTTTCATCTGCTGCGTTATGCCTTTGGTGCAGAGAGAACCTCAATAGCACTCTTCAAGCGGTTTTCTAGCGGGGCAAGGTCAAGCGGGCAGTCCCGTGGCCAGCCAATGGTCAGGCGAACGCCATCACCATCGTAGTCGGCTTGCTCAATAGGGATGTCGTGCTCTTCGCACCAGGCGCGGGCAATCGCTTCATTGGCAAAAGTAAGGCGCAGGGTGTAGGTGTCGCGCTCAACCACTTCCCGGGTAGCGAGTGTCTCAAGGGCATGGCTAACCGCCTGAGCGTAGGCGCGGGCTAAGCCACCGGTGCCGAGCTTTGTACCGCCAAAATAACGAATGACCACACAGCCAATCTGGCCCAGTTGGCTCCCCTGGAGAACCTGATACATGGGGCGGCCAGCGGTGCCGCCAGGCTCGCCATCATCGGAAAAGCCAATCAGATTTTGCTCGCCGGGTGGCCCGGCAATGTAGGCAGTGCAGTGGTGGCTGGCATTAGGATGCGCGGTTTTCGCCGCATTCAGCAGAGTAGTGAATGCGTTGATATCGGGAGCGTGGCAGATCCAGGTGATAAATTGGCTCTTTTCTACTTCAATGTCAGCCGTGTGCCATGACCCTGTGGGTAACTCGGGAACCCGATAGCGCATTAATGCTCCGTAAAGGTAGTCTCACTTTTCACACCCATTACCATGCCGAGTACCTGAATATCCCGGTTGTGCAAAAATAGCGCTGGCTGCAAAGTATCTTCTGGCCATAGCTCTACGCCAAAGCGGCTGATAGAGAGCTGCCTCAAGGCGATCGTTTGCTGGTTTATTTCGGCAACGGCAGTTTCTGTCTGGGTATCGTGTTGATAGCGCCGGATAATAATGACATCGCCATCGAACAAGTTGCAATCACACAGTGCATTGCCACGCACTTTGAGTGCATAGGTATTGCGTCGGGTAATGCTAGGCGCCATTGCGTAAGGGCGCGGTGCCGGTTGTCTACGGCCAAACGTAACGGTAGGTGCTGCCATCGATAGGGTCATCAGAGAATCTCCATTGCATGTTCTTTCATACAGTGGTTTTCATTGTAGACCTGTTTTTGCATACAGTGCCAGAGATAATTGCTCTTACGACATATTGATGAAGATCACGCTGCGACCCAGCGCCGCATTGTGTGAGTGGCGAGAAAGGGGCTTTACGTGTAGAGTTCGACGCGAAATCAATATGCCAGGAGAGACGCTTGAGCCTGTGTCTACAAGCCCGACAGCTTGCCTGTGAACGCGATGACCGCTGGCTGTTTCAAGGGTTGGATCTGGAGGTTCGCAGCGGTGAAATAGTGCGAATTGAAGGGCCCAATGGTAGTGGTAAAACCAGCCTTCTGAAAATTCTCTCCGGCCAGCTCAGTGACTACCAGGGCGAACTGTTCTGGAATGGCGCTGCGATGAACGAGACACGCGAACATTTTCTCGCGAATCTGCTCTATTTAGGACACGCACCAGGCATTAAATCAGGGCTTTCACCGTTAGAAAATTTAGCCTGGTACCAGGCCTTAAGCGGGCAAAGCGGTAATGAAGAGCAGCGCCTGGAAGCTCTTGAACGGGTTGGGTTGGCAGGCTTTGAAGATGTGCCCGCAGGGCAACTCTCGGCAGGCCAACAGCGCCGTGTTGCCCTGGCGCGCTTAACGTTAACGCCGCGCGCCCTATGGGTACTGGATGAGCCTTTTACCGCGATTGATCGCCACGGCGTCGCTGATCTAGAAAGACAGCTGGTTGCCCACGCTCAGGCGGGGGGCTGCGTGTTAGTAACGACACACCACGAGTTAACCGCTTCACCGTTGCTCAGACGGATATCCCTAGGGTAGAAAGCAGGACTGTCTCAATTGGAAATAGCGGCTTAAATAACGCTCGACAGCGTGGTGCCAGGGGAGGTTGAAGCGAGGGTCTTTTGTCATGGATGACAAAAGTAGCGCCCAGGGAGGGGTTTACAGCGCCCTCGCGGAAACCTCCACTGGGCACCGATGCTTGTATGGTAGAGGAGAAAGGGTTGCACAGCTCTTTACATGGCTCTTCAAATAGCTCTTCACAAAGCTCGGAGACCACCCAACAGGTTTCAGCAGTGCCACTGCGTGAGCATAATGGTGGGTTAATGACCGCAGTGAAGGCCACGCTCGTGCGTGACTTAACGCTATTGCTGAGACGTCGTGGCGAAGTGCTCAATCCACTGGTGTTTTTTGCCCTGGTGATCACGCTGTTCCCGATCGCTATTTCGCCCGACCCTGAGCTGTTAGCGGTGATTGCTCCAGGTTTGCTGTGGGTCGCAGCTTTGTTAGCCGCGCTGCTTTCATTAGACAGCCTGTTTCGTAGCGATTATGACGACGGTAGTCTGGAGCAACTGCTATTGGCGCCGCAGCCGTTAGTCGCGCTAAGTTTGGCCAAAGTGGCCGTGCATTGGCTGCTGACAGGCCTACCGTTGGCGCTGATGGCGCCGATATTGGGTATTATGCTGGCGCTGCCGGCGGGCAGCTACGCCGTGCTGGCGCTGTCGCTTGCCCTGGGTACGGCAAGCTTGAGTTTGATTGGCGCCATCGGTGCGGCGTTAACCGTTGGCTTGGCACGGGGTGGAGTGCTGCTCTCGCTACTGGTGCTGCCGTTGTATATCCCGGTGCTCATTTTTGGCGCAGGCGCGGTGCAGGCGGCCATTTTTGGAGAGGGTGTCTCCGCACACCTGGCTATCCTGGGCGCGCTGCTCGCTGCCTCACTCATGTTGGCGCCGTGGGCGATTGCCGCATCGCTGCGTATCAGTATTAACGGTTAAGGACGGGACACGCTATGTGGGCCTTTATACACAAGCTGGGATCACCCAAGTGGTTCTACGGCATTAGTGCCAAATTACAGCCCTGGTTTTGGGCCGCGGCGGCGCTGTTGATCGTCACTGGCTCGCTGTGGGGGTTGGCGTTTGCGCCAGCGGATTACCAGCAGGGTAATAGCTTCCGAATTATTTACGTCCATGTGCCGGCGGCCTTTTTGGCTCAGTCTATCTTCATTGCCATGGCGGTTTCCGGCCTGGTGTTTATGGTCTGGAAAATTAAAGTCGCCGATATGGCGGCGGCGGTGATGGCGCCTCTTGGCGCAGCTATGACCTTTGTCGCGCTGTTTTCCGGTGCCGTATGGGGTGTGCCCACTTGGGGAACCTGGTGGATGTGGGATGCACGGCTAACGTCAATGCTGATCTTGCTGTTTTTGTACTTGGGCGTAATTGCTCTGCGTGGGGCTTTTACCAGCCGCGATAGCGCCTCACGGGCAGCCTCGGTGCTGGCCATGGTGGGGGTGATCAATATTCCCATCATCAAATACTCGGTGGACTGGTGGTACACCCTGCACCAGCCCGCTTCATTTACGCTGACCTCGCGCCCGGCCATGCCTACTGAAATGTGGCTGCCTCTGGTCATTATGGTGCTGGGTTTTTACTGCTTTTTCATTGCCTTAACGCTGATGCGCACACGCAGTGAAATTTTGCGCCGCGAAGCTAACAAACGCTGGGTACAGGAATTGGTGACCGGCCAAGTGGTGAAAGTACCGGCAGAGGAGGCTCGCTAATGGCGTTTGACTCATTTTCCGAATTTCTCGCCATGGGTGGTCACGCGCCTTATGTGTGGTCTGCCTGGGGCGTGACAGCGCTACTGCTGCTCGCCACCGTATGGCATGCGCGTGCTGAACAGCGCCAATTGATCAAAGGCTTGAAACGCCGTGCAAGACGCGCAAACAGCGCAAGGGGAAACGCCCAATGACGCCTAAACGTAAACAGAAACTCTTTATTATCCTGGGCCTTGTGTCGCTGGCCGCGATTGCCGTGGGGCTGACCCTGTACGCGCTGCGCGCTAACATCAATCTGTTTTTCAGCCCGGTACAGATCGCCCAGGGCGACGCGCCCATGGAGCGGCAGATTCGCGCCGGTGGCATGGTGAAAGAGGGTTCAGTATCCCGTGACCCCGAGAGCCTGGACGTCGAGTTTGTCGTCACCGATTACGTTGATGACCTGGAGGTCTACTACAGCGGCATCCTGCCCGACTTGTTCCGCGAAGGCCAAGGCGTGGTAGTGATCGGAGAGCTTCAGTCCGATGGTCGTTTGTACGCCGATAAAGTGCTTGCGCGCCACGATGAGAACTATATGCCCCCTGAAGTCGCCCAGGCACTTGAAGAGGCGGGCTATTCGCCAGCCGACTACCAGGCCAAAGCCGCGGAAGTGGGTAAACGCCTGGACGAAGAAGGCGTACCCCAAGCAAGCGAATACTAAGACCCACAGTTTAACCGCCTTGCCTTACCGCCAGTGCTGGTTCGGAGCGCACATGTTTATCAAAATGATTCCTGAAATTGGCCACTTTGCCCTCATTATCGCGCTGCTGATGGCGGCAGTGCAGGCCGTGATGCCGCTGGCCGGTGCGGCCACCCGGCGCCCGCTGTGGATGGCCTATGGTCAGCCCATGGCGGTGGGGCAGTTTGTGTTCATTGCCATTGCCTACGCCTGTTTGACCGCCAGCTATATGCTGGACGACTTTAGCGTGGCGAACGTGGCCAACAACTCCAACTCGCTGCTGCCCTGGTACTACAAGTTCAGCGCGGTGTGGGGCAACCATGAAGGGTCGGTGCTGCTGTGGAGCTTTATGCTCGCGGGCTGGGGGTGTGCGGCCAGCCTGTTTACCGGCAACCTGCCGCGGGATATGGTCGCGCGAGTAATGGGCGTGATGGGTATGGTTTGCGTCGGCTTCTTACTGTTTATTCTGATGACATCGAACCCCTTCGAGCGGCTACTGCCCGGTATGCCCCAGGATGGCGCCGACCTTAACCCGCTGTTGCAAGACTTCGGGCTAGTGGTGCATCCGCCGATGCTCTACATGGGCTATGTGGGCTTTTCCGTGGTCTTTGCATTTGCCATTGCAGCGCTGATGGGCGGTCGTTTAGACGCGGCCTGGACGCGCTGGGCAAGGCCCTGGACGAATCTGGCCTGGGCATTCCTGACCGTGGGTATCGCGTTAGGCAGTTGGTGGGCCTATTACGAGCTTGGCTGGGGTGGCTGGTGGTTCTGGGATCCGGTCGAAAACGCTTCACTGCTGCCCTGGCTGACGGGAACTGCACTGGTTCACTCACTCGCGGTCACCGAGAAGCGCGGCTCGTTTAAAAGCTGGACCGTGCTGTTGGCGATCTCGACCTTCTCGCTGTCGCTAATGGGCACTTTTCTGGTGCGCTCTGGGGTGCTGACCTCGGTGCATGCGTTCGCCAACGACCCGGCCCGCGGTTTCTTTATCCTGATGCTGCTGGCCATTACGGTAACGCTGTCGTTGCTGGTGTTTGCGCTACGCGCGCCGCGGGTGAGTCATAAAGTAGGCTTTAACTGGCTCTCCCGGGATGCGCTGCTGCTGGTTAATAATATCTTTCTGGTGATTATGACCGTCACCGTGCTACTGGGTACCGTCTATCCGCTGATTCTGGATTCTCTGGGGCTGGGGAAAATCAGCGTGGGCCCGCCTTACTTTAATACCCTGTTTGTGCCGCTTACCGTGTTGATGTGTATCTTTATGGGGCTTGGCTCGGTAACGCGCTGGAAGAGCATGGCGGCACGCGATCTGATTCGTAAACTGTGGTTAGCCGGTGTGGCCGCATTGGTGATCGGCATATTAATGCCGCTGCTGTACCGTGGCGAGTGGAACCTGTTTGTCTCCCTGGGCATTGTCTCTGCACTCTGGATTGTGCTGCCGATGGTGCGCGATGTATTCGATAAAACCCGCCACGCCAGTTCGTTTTTGGCCGGTGTTCGTAAGCTCTCCCTGGCTTATTGGGGCATGGTGCTGGGGCACGTAGGTGTTGCGGTCACTATCGTCGGCGTGACGGTAGTGTCCAACTACAACATTGAGCGCAACGTGCGCATGTCGCCGGGCACCACGGTCGAAGTCGCGGGCTATCAGTTCACCATGACCGAGTTAACCGAGCGTCGTGGCGCTAACTTCCTGGCGGACACCTCGATTCTACAAGTGCAGCGCGGCGACTCAGGCAGCAGCTTTACCATGCGGCCCGAAAAGCGTCTCTACCTGGCCACCGGTATGCCGATGACGCAAGTGGCCCTGCGCCCAGGGCTGTTCCGCGACCTCTATGTCGCCATGGGTGAGAACCTGGGCGATGGCAGTTGGGCAATGCGGGTGCAGTATAAGCCGTTCGTCCGTTGGCTCTGGCTGGGCGCACTGCTAATGGCGTTTGGCGGTGTATTGGCGGTGCTCGACAAGCGCTACCGCCGTACCGCATCCACCCGTGAAGCGCCCAAAGTGGCTAGCCAGGATGATAGTACTCAGAACAGTACTCAAAATGGCGCACGGGAGGCCACGGCATGAAGCGACGGCTACTGCTATTACTGTTGCCGGTGTGTTTTTTAGCCCTGGCGCTGTTCTTTTACCAAGGCCTCTCGCTAGACCCCTCCCAGCGGGATTCAGCGCTGATGGCGCGGGAGTTCCCGACCTTTGAAGCCAGCACGCTGCGTGATGAGAATCGCCGCGTTGACCAAACGCTGTTAAAGGGTGAGGTGACGTTGGTGAATGTGTGGGGCGAGTGGTGTCCGGCCTGTAAGCAGGAGATGCCGCAACTGCTGGAACTGGCTGATAACGACATTCGCATGGTCGGGGTCAACTACCGCGATACCCGCGAGAAAGGCATGCAGTTTCTCAGCGAATTTGGCGATCCGTTTGAAGTTAATATTTTTGATCCGGAAGGCGAGCTAGGGTTTGATCTTGGCGTCTACGGCGCCCCGGAGACATTCCTGGTCGATGCCGACGGGGTCATTCGCTATCACCATAAAGGCTACGTATCACCGCAAGACGTGCGCGAGCGAATTCTTCCGGAGGTGGAAAAATGGCGCTAATGCGAACCATGGCAGCGCTACTACTGCTGGTCATAGCGTTTGGTGCAGCGGCAGGTGGTATCGAACTGCGCGAATTTGACGACCCGGTCATGGAGAAGCGCTATCACGATTTAACCGCCTCCATGCGCTGCCCACTGTGTGAAAACCAAGCCATAAACGATTCCGATGCACCCATTTCGGCAGATATGCGTGAGCGGGTTTATCAACTGTTGCAAGACGGGCAGTCGGATATCGAAATTATCAACCATATGGTGCAGCGGTTTGGTGAATATATTCTCTACAACCCGCGTTTAGAGAGCCGTACCTACCTGCTTTGGGGCTTGCCCATCGCCCTGGTGTTGCTAGGTGCGATGGTGGTTGTGCTGATGATTCGCGCCCGCCGTAACGCCTCTGCTAAAGCGTTGAGCGCCGAAGAACGCCAGCGCATAGACGCGCTGACTAACCGTAAGGGGTCTTCATGACGCTGCTCTGGATAGCCATTGCCATTCTACTGCTCCCCGCGCTGTGGCTGCTGGTTTCGCCGCTAAGAAACGCGCGTGCCCTGCATGACCAGCAGCGCGATTTTGAAGCCAACGACACCTCCGCCGAGCAGAACGTGGCGATTTTCAAGCGCCGCTTGGCGTCACTGGAAGCGGCTCTTGAACGCGGCGACATAGATGCCGCACGCTTTGAGGAAGACCGGCTGGAACTCGAGCGCAGCCTGCTGGAAGACACTGCTTTTCGCGAGCGTCGGCCGCTAAAGGCTGCCAGCGCCGGCCGTATTGTCGTGCCTGTGGTGATGCTCGCTGTGGTCGCTGTTAGCGTTATTTGGTATCAGCAAAAGGGCGCTGAGGGCGACCTGGTGCTACTGGCCGTGCAGCAAGAAGTGCAGAACGACCCTGATGGATCGCTTGCCATGTATATCGAGCGCATGGAGGAGCAGGCCGAACGCCAGCCGGATAACCCTAATGTGTGGAGCGAGCTGTTTCCGCTCTACCGTGAAACCGGACAAATGCCCAAGGCCGTGGACGCCCTGGAGCGCCTGATCGAGATTGAAGGGCGCATTCCACCGCTGCTTGCGCAGTTGGCGCAAATTCGTTTCTTTATGGCTGAGCGCGAGCTTACCGACGAAGTACAAGCGTTGGTCGACGAGACGTTGGAGCAGGATCCCCGCCAGCCCACCGTGCTGGGCTTGCTGGGCATTAATGCCTTCGACAACGGCGATTACGAGCAGGCTATTGACCACTGGCGCCGGGCGATTGCCAATATCGAGGATCCCAACACTGTGTCCTCGCTACGCGACGGCATTCGCGTGGCTCAGGAGCGATTGGGTATTGAACCCGAAGAAGCCGTCACCGAGGGCACCGGCATTCGTGTGCGTGTCTCGCTGGATGAGGAGCTCGTCGGGCGCGTAGATGGCGATGCCAGCGTCTTTATTACCGCCCGCGATATTGAGGGCGAGTTACCGCCCCTGGCCGTGGTGCGGGCACAGGTATCCGAGCTGCCTATGACCGTGACGCTAGATAACAGTGTCGCGATGTCTCCCCAGGCGCAAATATCCCAGGTACAGGAAGCCCGTTTAGTGGTGCGTGTTTCTCCTTCTGGCCAAGCAGCGCCCCAGCCCGGGGATCTGTTTGGTGACCTTGAGAGCGTCAGCATCGGGCCAATTGAAGACGACGAAGCGGCCGAAGTGGTGATTAACCGTGTCTTTGAATAATCGCAACAGGAACGCCGTTTCGGTATGCGCTTAACGTCGATTCGCTTAGTCGGGTTTAAGTCCTTTGTGGATCCCGTCACGGTGCCCTTTGATGGCAATATGACCGCCATCGTAGGCCCCAACGGCTGCGGTAAATCCAATATTATTGACGCCGTGCGCTGGGTAATGGGGGAGTCATCCGCCAAAACCCTGCGCGGCGAATCCATGGCCGACGTTATCTTTAACGGCTCCACCGGTCGTAAACCAATCAGCCAGGCGTCCATAGAACTCAAGTTCGACAACCGCGATGGCAGCATGGGCGGCGTTTACGCTCAGTACGCGGAAATTGCCGTTAAGCGTCTAGTCACCCGCGACGGACAATCCAACTACTTCTTTAACGGCCAGAAATGCCGTCGGCGCGATATCGCCGACCTGTTTATGGGTACCGGTCTGGGGCCGCGCTCCTACGCGATTATCGGCCAGGGGATGATCTCGCGGCTGATCGAAGCCCGCCCCGACGATCTGCGCTCAACGCTTGAAGAGGCCGCGGGTATCTCCAAGTACAAAGAGCGCCGCCGGGAAACCGAAAACCGCATGCGGCGAACCCAGGAGAACCTGGAGCGTCTGGACGATATTCGCGAAGAGCTGGATAAACAGCTAGAGCGCCTCAAACGTCAGGCCGAAGCCGCCAAGCGCTATCAGGATCTCAAGGAACAGGAGTATCGGCTCAAGGGCGAGCTGGCGCTGCTGCGCGGGCGCGCCCTGCGTGCCGAGCAATCGCATCAAGAGAGCCGCGTTCGCGAATTGGAAATAGCGGTAGAAAAAGATGTCTTCGGTGTCCGTCAGTGCGAAACCCGCCTGGAGCAGGCCCGGGAGCAGCACGACGAACTTTCTGAGGTGCTCGATCGCCATCAGCAGCAGTTCTTTGAAACCACTACGCGCATCGCCCGTTTAGAACAGGATCAGGCCCACCGGCGTAGCCGTGAAACCCAACTGGCCAGCGACATCGCCACGGCTCGGCGCGAATTGGACGAGCAGCGCCGCGTTAGCGAAGGCGATCAGGAGCGTTTAGCCGCCATTGACGAGCGCTTTGAGGATCTGCTCCCCGAACACGAAGCGCTGGAGGAGCAGCTCGAAAGCCTGGAGCAGGCGTTGGCCGACGCATCTCCCGCGCTGGAAGCCGCCGAGCAGCAGTGGGCCGATGCCGAAACCCGCTGGCGGGATGCCAGCCGCGATGCGGATCGCAGCCAGGATCAGTTACGCGACCTTGAACAGCGTATTCAACGTTTACAAGCGGAAAATCAGCGCCGCCGTCAGCAGCGCAGCGAGGTAGCCGATCTCACCGCGCTGCGTGAAGAGCACGCTGTGTGCCAGGCGCAGTTGACCGAGGCCGAGGAGCAGTCGGAAGGTTTTCAAACCCAGCGGGATCAATGGCAGCAGCGCTACGGCGATGCTAAAGCAGCCTACCAGCAGGCTACTCAGACGCGGGACAATCAGCGCGCTGAACTCAGTCAGCGCCAGGGTGAGTTGGCCTCACTTCAAGCGTTGATTGATGCCGCCCTGGTGGATCACGATCCTGCTATTGGCACGACCTTAGAAGCGTATGGTTTAGCGGATGCCCCTCAGCTGGGCGAAGCACTGCAGGTTGAGCCCGGCTGGGAAACGCTGGTGTCCTGGCTGCTCGCGCCTTGGCTCAATGCCCGCCTGGTGAACCGCCACCAACTGGCCGCTTTACCTGAAGCCTTAGCCACGGAGTGGCGGCTGATTGATCAAACACCACCCGCCGCCTCAACCTCTGGCCAGCGATTAGACAGCTTGGTCAAAGGCGCCGGTGCGTTGGGTGAATGGTTAGCGAGCATTCACTATACGCAAACGGCAGAACAAGCGGAGGCGCAGGTAGCGCACCTCGCACCTGGCGAAAGCGTGGTAAGCCAGGATGGCGTTTGGCTGGGCCGCGGCTGGCTGAACCAGCAGGCCAACGGCGAAGGTATCGACGGGCTGCTATTAACGCGCCGCCGCTACGCCGAACTGACCGCCCAGCGCGAAAGCGAAGAAGAAGCGCTGGCGCTGGCAGAAGCGCAGTGTGAAGCGGCCAGTGAAACCATTGAAACCCTGGAACAGGCCCGTGAACAGCAGGCCGAACAGGAGCGCGCCCACGCCGCCACCCTGCAACAGCTGGCGGTAAAAGAGCGCAGCCTGGCCCAGCGCTTGGAACATCTGGAGAGTCGCGCCACTGAACTCGATGAAGAGCTTGCCCAGCTGCAAGAAGATGAGGCGGAGTTAGCGCTTACCATCGACGAGCAGCGTGCCCGCTGGCATGTGGCGATGGAACAGTTGGAAAGCGCGGCGCAAGCGCGGGAAACCAGCGCCGAACAGCGCAACCGGCAGCGTGAAGCGCGTGACCAGTTGACCCAGCAGCACGCCCCGCTCAAAGCGCAGCAGCAGGCGCTGGCGCTGGAGCGTGAACGCTTGAGTGCCGAGCGCGATAGTCTGCGCTCACAGCAGGCGCGTTCAAGTGACTCTGAAGAGCGGCTCTCGCTGCGGATTGCCGAGCTGGAAGAGTCACGGGAAATGCTGATCGAACCCGACGAGCTGGCCGGTGAAGAGCTTGAAGAGCTGCTTCATCAGCGCGAGCAGCAGGAAGGGCGCTTAAACGCCACTCGTCAGCAGGCTCAGGCACTGGCAGAACAGCTGCGTAACGATGAACTTGCCCGCCAGCAGCACGAGCGCAACCTGGAACAGAGCCGCGAGCAGCTCCAGCAGCGGCGCATGGACGTGCAGGCGCTGGCGCTTAAAGCCACCACCCAGGATGAGCAGCTAGCTGAGCTTGGTCATAACGTCGAGACTCTTGCCGAACAGTTACCCCAGGAAGCGACGGAAACCCGTTGGCAGGAACGCCTGGAAAGCACCACGGATAAAATTCGCCGCTTGGGGGCGATCAACCTCGCTGCCATTGAGGAGTACGACCAGCAGGCCGAGCGGCGAAATTATCTGGAAGCGCAGCATGCTGAGCTGACCGAAGCGCTGGAAACCCTCGAAAGGGCGATTAAGCGTATCGATCAAGAAACCCGTGTGCGTTTCCGCGAAACCTTTGATCAGGTGAACACTGGGCTACAAACCCTTTTCCCTCGCGTATTCGGCGGCGGTGCTGCATGGCTAACGCTAACCGGCGATGATCTGTTGGAAACCGGCGTGGCGATTATGGCCCGCCCGCCGGGTAAGAAGAACAGCACCATTCATCTGCTCTCGGGCGGCGAGAAGGCGCTGACTGCGCTGTCGCTGGTATTTGCGATCTTTCAGCTTAACCCCGCGCCGTTCTGTATGCTGGATGAAGTCGATGCCCCCTTGGATGACGCCAACGTGGGCCGTTACGCCAGACTGGTGAAAGAGATGTCTGAAAACGTTCAGTTTATCTACATCACCCACAACAAGATTGCCATGGAAGCCGCCGAGCGCTTGATGGGTGTCACCATGCAAGAGCCCGGCGTATCGCGGTTAGTCTCGGTGGGTATTGAAGAAGCGGCGGCGCTGGTCGATTAAACTAACTCCCTATCCTACCAAGCAGCAGTGAAAGCATTCTGATTGAGACCTGGGAGAACGAAGACTAAGCAGCAGAGTTCTTGGAAGAGCACTTCTGTTGAGAGCGTTTTTCCAAGGAGGCTATTGTCGAAAGCAGAGTTAGCGAAAGCACTATTGGCGATAGTAGAGTGAGCAAAGCTGAAGCGGCAAACGCCAAGTAGATAAACTTTTTGTTGGAAAAATGCGTAAAAAAATGTCCTAAAGCGTTCTTCTTAACTATATTAACCCTACTAATAGCGCGCTTGAGATGGTTAAACGGCTTATAGAGGCAATACGCAATGGCGGGTGTGTCGGTTGTCAAAACGGCTTTTCTTGCTTCTCGGATTCCTTTATAAAGCTATTTATAGATGTTAGATCTAATGATTGCGGCACTTTTGTTTGAAGTTAAGGTCAGATTTCTCTGGCCTAAAGAGAGGCAGAATTCTGCCATGGCGTGAAAATCGCGTTAAATGCAGCAAAAATTGGCCCTTTTGGTAGTAATCGCGCTATGCTTGGCTTTATTGATAGCAGGTAATTATTCAATAGCCGTTACCTATATTCAGGCATGACATTTTAGACACCGTGCCTTAGCAACCGGCAAGACGACCATGGAACGTTCGACATGGAACTAAGAGAGTGGCTAATCATTTTAGGGCTGGCGTTGGTATCGCTCATCGTTATTGACGGTGTGCGAAGACTTCAACGGCAGCGTCGTGTACCCCGTCTGGATCAGGCGGAGAAAGACCTATCCGGGAGTTCGCTAGATGATCCCGAGGAGGCTGCTAAAGCTGCGGAGATCAATTGGGAACTTCCAAATGGCGGTGCTCGAGTTGTTAAACCCGCAGACTATAGTGGCTTAGGTAATAAACCAAAGTTAGAACGTCAAGAGCATCCTGGGCCTTCTAGAGTGCTTTCAGAGTTTAGACGTTCCGCCTCTGCTAAAGCCGCCAAGCGCAAAGCTGATAAGGCAGATAAACTCGATAAAGCAGCATCAGTTGCTAAGCCAGCACCAAGCGTAGCCGTTAAGACAGAGCCGCCAGTCACTTCTGCGGCGACGTCTTCTGCTAGTTATGCTGCCCACAATGCGCCCACTGAACATGAGCGCCGCGAGCCCAGTATCTCAATGACTGACTCTGCACAAACTGGTTCTCCTCAAACTGAGAGGCCGCAGGTCAAGGCGACAGTACCTTCGCAGCCGGAACCACAAAGCGAGCAGCCTGCGTATTCTGCTGCAACGCCTAGCTCTCCGGTGGCAGAAGAGAACGTTGAAGCGTCTCAACCTGCTGCTTCAGATGCTATCTCGTTCACCGCCAGTGACGCAGCTGCCACTGAAACAAACAGCGAAATGGCGGCACAGCCTCGCACTCAGCAGGAACCAGAGCACACCCAGGAGCCTGTGCTGCGGGCTGAGCCAGAAGATGCAGTATTTGCTAAACACGCCAATGAGCATTCGCCGAAACGGCGTCAGTTGCGTTCTGATACAGCGGGCGAATACGACGAGTTGGATGATGACGAAGTTGATGAGTATCGCCTGGTCGACTTTGAAGGCATGGGGCGCTCGCTGAAGCGTCGTTTGATTGCGCGGCGTAAAGAGAAGCAGCGCAAAAAAGCTGAGAAAGCGGTGCGTGATCAAGCCTTGGCCCAACAGAAGGCCGAGCGCAAAGCGCTGGAAGCAGAGCAGAAGCGTGAAGCCAAAGAAGCCGCTGACGCAGAGCGTGCCCGCCTTGCTCAAGAGCAGGCCCAAGCTCGTGAAGAAGCGGCTGCCGCCGAAAGGCTAGCCGCCCAGCAGCATGCTGCCGATGAAGAGGCGCGTCGCTACGCAAGCCATGAGTATGCAGCCCACGAAGAAGGTTTTGAAGAAAGCTTCGAGGCAGACGCTTATGACGGCCAAACGGCCGGCGAGCGTGGGATGAACGAGCGAGTCCGCGTACACCCAACGTTAGAAAAAGCTCTGCGCCATGATGTGAACGGTGAACACGCTAAAGAGACGCTGTCCAATGCCGAAGAAGTCGTGGTGATTAGCGTTCTGTCCCGTGATCCAGAAGGCTTCGATGGCACCAAACTACTTGAGCTGATGATGGTGTGCGGTTTGCGCTACAGCAGTGAAATGGGTGTTTTCCACCGCTTTGAAACCGAGAGCGATGCTAGTGAGCTTCAGTTCTCGATGGTGAATGTGGTTAAACCGGGTACTTTCCCCATTGAAGAGATGGGTGAGTTTATGACGCCCGGTATCACGCTGTTGATGCCGCTACCTGGCGCCATCGATAGTGCCGCTGCCTTTGAGGCGATGGTAGAAACCGCCATGGTGGTGGTTCGCCATATGGGCGGCGAGCTAAAAGACGAAAACCGCAGCGTGATGACCGCACAAACGATCGAATTTGCCCGCCAGCGGGTGCGTGAGTTTGAGCGCCGCCATCGCCTGCATCGTCAACTGCAAGCCCGCTAATCGTCGCCTACTAACCGACGAAGCAGCACTTGCTGTGAAACACCCGCCTTCTTGCCAGGAGGCGGGTGTTTCTGTTCAATACGCTGTCGTTTTGTCATTTTTATGTTTTTGAAATTTAGCTTTTGCGTTTTCGCTGCCGATTTTAGCTAGTACTGGAACCCACCCCAATGAGTCAGTCTGATTCTCAATCTCTGGAAGAGATTAACCAACTGCGGGCCGCACTGGACGAGGCCAACTACCGTTACTACGTGCTGGATGAACCGACGCTGACGGATGCCGACTATGATCGTAAATTTCAGCGTTTACAGCAGTTGGAGGCTGAGCATCCGGAGTTGGTCACTCCCGATTCACCCACTCAGCGTGTGGGCGCTGCCCCTGCGGATGGCTTTCCATCGGTGGCCCACGCTATCCCCATGCTGTCGCTGGATAACGCCTTTAGCCGTGACGATATCCTCGCCTTTGCTGAACGGGTGGCCGAACGCCTCGAATGCACGGCAGACGGTCTTGAGTTTACCTGCGAGCCAAAGTTGGACGGCGCGGCCGTCTCGTTAGTTTATGAGCAGGGCATGCTGGTGAGCGGTGCGACTCGAGGTGATGGTCGCACCGGCGAAGGCATTACCTCTAATCTGCGCACGCTGCGCTCGGTACCGCTCAAGCTGATGGGTAAAAACGTGCCTGCGCTGTTAGAAGTACGGGGTGAGGTCATTATGCGCCATGCGGGCTTTGAGGCGCTGAACGAGCGCGCCAGGCAAGAGGGCAGCAAGGTCTTTGCCAACCCCCGCAACGCGGCGGCAGGCAGCCTGCGCCAGCTGGATCCACGCATCACGGCAAAGCGCCCGCTAGAGTTTCACGCTTATCAGGCTGCGCGCTTGGAGCCAGACCTAGGGGATACTGCGCACAGCGAATTAATGCAGCGTTTGTCCACGTTAGGCTTTCGCGCCAGTTCAGAATTGAAGGTAGTCAAAGGCCCGCAGGCCGTTGCCGATTACTGTGACCAGTTAGGAGAAAGGCGAGACGATTTAGGTTTCGATATCGACGGCGTGGTGATCAAGGTGAACGACCTGCGCTACCAGCGTGAACTTGGCTTTGTTGCCCGCGCGCCGCGCTGGGCGGTGGCGTTCAAGTATCCGGCTCAGGAAGAGGTCACCACGCTTAACGATGTGGAGTTCCAGGTCGGTCGAACCGGGGCGATTACGCCCGTGGCGCGCCTGGAACCAGTCACCGTGGCCGGTGTGACGGTTTCTAACGCGACGCTGCACAACGCCGATGAAATCAAACGCTTGGATGTCATGATCGGCGATACGGTGTCGATTCGCCGGGCCGGTGATGTGATTCCTCAAGTGGTGAGCGTGCATACCGAGCTGCGACCAGCGGATGCCAGGGCGATCATTTTTCCCGAACATTGCCCGGTGTGCGGTTCGGATATCGAGCGTATTGAAGGTGAAGCGGTCGCTCGCTGTTCGGGGGGCCTTTACTGTGCGGCGCAGCGTAAAGAAGCACTCAAGCATTTCGCCAGTCGCAAAGCGCTGGATATTGACGGCTTGGGCGAAAAGTTGATCGTGCAGTTAGTTGATTTGGGCTGGGTAGAAACGCCGGCGGCGCTGTTTCACTTGTCTGTCGAACAGCTTCAAAGCCTGCCGCGTATGGGCGAGAAATCAGCCACCAACTTGGTCAACGCACTTGAAACTGCTAAATCGACTACGCTGGCGCGGTTTATTTACGCCTTAGGCATTCGTGAAGTAGGCGAGGCGACGGCGGCCAATCTCGCCAACCACTTTGGTACCCTTGAGGCCATTCAAGCCGCTGAGTTGGAAGCGCTGGAAGCGGTCAACGATGTCGGCCCGATAGTGGCCGCCCATGTGCATACTTTCTTCCGCCAACCGCACAACCAGGAAACCATTGCCGCGCTGATTGATGCGGGCATTACCTGGCAGGAGGCGGAAGTCACCCAAGGCCCTACTCCGCTGGAAGGCCAGACCTGGGTGCTCACCGGCTCATTGGAGAGTATGACCCGCGATGAGGGCAAAGCACGCTTGCAGGCGTTGGGTGCTAAGGTGGCGGGTAGTGTATCGAAGAAGACTACCTGCCTGGTCGCAGGCGAAGCGGCGGGCAGTAAACTTACCAAAGCTGAACAGATGGGCGTGGAAGTCGTGGACGAAGCCACCTTTATCGAACGTTTGGCAGAGTGGGAGCAGCGTTAATGAGCCGTTTTATTGAAGTACCCGCCCGAATGCTGCCACAGGACACCCTCAATGCTCTGCTGGAGGCGTTTGTGACCCGCCAGGGCTACGACACTACTGATACCACGGGCGAGGGCATGCACGGCTGGGTAGCCGAACTGAAAAAGCAGCTTGAGCGCAATGAGCTGATTATCGCCCACGACCTTGAGCTAGAGATGACCGAAGTGATGACCCTGGCTCAGTGGCGTTCGTTTGGGCGCGATGTCGCCGACGACGAAGAAGAGGGCGATATTTAGCCTCATCTTGCGAAAAACCTCCCAATATGTCGTTGCGAGGAGCGCAGCGACGCGGCAATCTCAGCCTGTCGGGGCACCCACCCCAGATTGCTTCACTTCGTTCGCAATGACGCCTATGTGTCATTGCGAGGAGTGAAACGACGAAGCAATCGTTGCTGGCATTGGCAGGCAAACCCGAGATCGCCGCGCTTCGCTCGCGATGACAAAAGAATGTTGTAGCCAGGCACCCAGCCAATGTGTCATGGCGAGAGTGAAACGACGAAGCAATCTCAACCTGTCGGGGCCCCCACCCCAGTTTGCTTCACTGCGTTTGCAATGGCACCCCATATAATGAGGCGGAGTACTTCGCAGTGACAAAAAAGAGCTGTTACCCGGTTTTCTATTAAGCATTCTCGCCACGAATAATCCCACTAATAATCCGCCGCCCCGGATGCAGATGATCGACCAGCGGCGCTTCCAGTGGCATTGGTTCATCGCAGATTCGTGAGGCGATTACCTCGGCACAAAGCGGCGCGCTGGCGAGCCCCCTTGAGCCGTGGGCGGTGGATATCCACAGGCCTGGATGGTGCCTGCCAGGTATCTCCGCCACGCGGGTGGCATCTTTGCTCAGCAGCGAATAATCCGTTCGCCATGCTTCTGCCACCGGCACCGGCCCAGCGTAAGGGGTTTTGTCGGGGCTTGCTGCACGCACGGCGGCACGGCCCTTAAGGTTCTCAGGGCTCAGCTCAATGCCTGTATGTTCCAACGCCTTTACCAACGCGGGCAGCGTCTGGCGCAGCTCATCGATATTGCGCTGATGGTCGTCATCCGTCACATCAGTTGTCGCATTGTTGGGTACAAAGCTAGCCCCGAAGGTCAGCACACCCTCTAAAGCGGGCGCCACATAGCCGCCAGCACAGACGACGCGTTTAGGGCCCGCCACCTCATCGGGTAGCGTTATCTCGCTAATCTGGCCGCGCACCGACTGTAGCGGTAATTCCGCCGTTTGCGTAAAGCGGTTAGCCAAATACGCGCTGGCAATCACCACCTGATCCGCCCCCAACGTACTGCCATCGGCCAAGTTCAGTTGCCAGCCGTTTTCTAGTTGGGTAAGGGAGCTAACGTCGCCTTGCTGCAAGCTAATGCCTGCTTGGCTAAGCAAGTACTCACACAGCGCCTTAGGCCTTACCCACCCCGCCTGTGGATAATAAAGCCCGTGAGGTGCACTGACGGTGATTGCCGCCGTTTCGGTTAACGTCGGGGTCTCCATGCCCGTGACGACTTCAGGTGGCAGCGGGTGTTGCTCGATAAAACGCTGCTGGCGGCGTGCCTCTTTATCACTGCTTGCCAACTGCACCACGCCGCAGGGCTGCCATAAGCTTTGGGGGGAGTTTTGCTGCGTTAACCAGCGCTGGCTGTACAACAGCCCAGCAAGATAAACCCGGCTTTGGTGATTGGTCTCGGCGGCAAGCTTTACATATAGCGCGCCCTGGCGATTACCCGAACCGCCCGCACCGGGTGCTTCGCGCTCCACCACTGTCACCTTAATGCCCCGGCGTGCCAGCGCTGCCGCTACGCTGCTTCCCGCCAACCCGGCGCCGACTATCACAACGTGCTTGGCCGGTGTCGCAGGCGGTGGGATAAACCAGGGAGTGGCCTGGCGGCGGTGATCCGCTGGTGGAGCTTCGATACTGCCCGCTAGCATTTCCCGCTTGCGGCCATAGCCCGGCACTTTCTTCCAGTTAAAGCCCGCCGCTTTCAGGCCCCGCTTAACGATGCCTGCGCAGGTGAAAGTGGCGAAAGTCGCGCCGGGGCGTGAACGGGCGGCCATGGCGTTAAACAATTCAGGCTGCCACATATCGGGGTTTTTAGACGGCGCAAAGCCGTCTAAAAACCAGGCGTCGACCTGACCATCCAACTGCTCCAGGCGCTCAGTGGTATCGCCGAAATGCAGATCAAGGGTGACGCGATCGGTTAAGTGCAGGCGGTGAATGCCGCTAACCGCAGCGGGCCACTGGGCACAGAGCGCCTGTGCATAAGTCGCCAGCGAGGGCCAGCTAGCTAATGCTTGTTCAAGGGCAGCTAGCTCAAGGGGAAACTTCTCTGTGGATAACAGGTGCAGTCGTGCAGAAGAAGGGGCATGTTGTTCAAAACAGGCCCAGGCGCAGAGCATATTGAGCCCGGTGCCAAAGCCGGTTTCGCCAATCACAAAGGGCCGCGCGGCTTCCCAGGCGGTAAAGCGTTCGGGCAGGTGGTTGGCACCCAGAAATACATGTTCGGTCTCTGCGCGCCCATCGCCACGGGTGAAATAGATGTCATCAAACGCTGTTGCGTGGGGGGCTCCCTCGTTCCAGGTAAGGGTTGGCGTCGTTAATGCCGCAAGCGGTGGCAAAGCGTTTGAACGTTGGGTCACGCAGGTATCCGTATTGATGAACAGGTGGTTAAAAAATGATCAATTTGTTAGCGCTGGCGTTATCTCTGGCTTAGCGCAAAGCGTCCGCCGGGTTTGCACAGAGTTTTCCACAGGCTCTGTGAAAAAGCCGACGAACCCTCCATACTTGCCTATTGGCGTCAAGGCATAACTTTCTTGAACGGCTTAACAATTACCTTGGCATACACCCCTGCAATAATGTATGGGTCGGCGTCGGCCCATGCCTTGGCGCCTTCCAGGCTGTCGAATTCCGCTACCACCAAGCTGCCGGAAAAGCCTGCATCGCCAGGATTTTCAGCGTCGATGGCAGGGTGAGGGCCAGCCAGTACCAGGCGGCCTTCATCGCGCAGCGCTTCCAGGCGTGCCAAGTGGTCTGGCCGGGCCGCTAAGCGGCGCTCTAAGCTATTGGGTACATCTTCACTCATAATGGCATACAGCATTTGGGGTTAACTCCTTGATAAGACGAGGATGCAAAGTGACCGTTAATTGACCGCACTGGCATAAGCGCGCACCATATCTTACCCATTGCGAAGGGTTCATTCACAGCTGAAAAGCGCATTCTGACAAACTGGCCACACGGCGTCATGCTTATGCCTCGACTTCCCTATACCTTTGATGCCGATCAGCGCTACCCAGTTGATTTGCACATGCACTCAACCGCTTCCGATGGCGCGTTAACGCCCACCGAGCTGGTAACCCTGTGTGCCGAACGCGGGCTGACGCACATGTCGCTCACCGATCACGATACCATGGACGGCATTGAAGAAGCGGGCCGCGCGGCGGAGCAAGCAGGGCTGTGTCTTATCCCCGGCTGTGAGTTATCCACACGCTGGCAGGGCGTCAATATCCATGTGGTGGCGTTGATGCCCGGTGGCTTACAGGGGCCAATGGTGGAAGGCCTGATTCAGCAGCGTGAAGCGCGGATACAGCGTGCAGCAGTGATCGCCGAAAGGCTGGAAAAAGTCGGTTTATCCAACGCGTTGGAAAAAGCACGCCTGCACGCCGGCAGCGACCGCCCGCTAGGCCGCCCGGACTTTGCCCGCGCGCTGGTAGCGGAAGGCGTGGTGCCCGACTGGGCCAGCGCCTTCAAGCGCTATCTGGGCAGCGGCAAAAAGGGCGATGTTAAAGCCCACTGGCCGGAAATCAGCGAAGCCGTGAGCTGGATTGTTGATTCCGGCGGTGTGGCCGTGATTGCCCATCCACTGCGCCACGGCTTAACCCGGCGCAAGCGTGGCCTGTTGATGGATACCTTCCAAGCGGCGGGCGGCCAAGCGGTTGAACTGGTCAGCGGCCAGCAGAACCCGGATAGCACCCGCGACCTGGCGCGTCAGCTAGTGGAGCGCGACCTTTACGCCTCTATGGGCAGCGATTTTCACTTCCCTGGCAGTCATGCGGCCCCCGGCAGCATGAGCCTGGTGCCGCGCACGGCGGCGCCCCCCATATGGCAGCACCCCCGGCTGCTGCACCTGCGTGATGCGTCACCCGGCCTGCTGGCGGTCGGTTAAATCACAGCCGGATCATTTCAAAGCCCGGTCAGTTAAAAGCCAAGTCGGCTATGCTGTATAGGCAGTGCCTACGGATAGGAGTTACCAATGAGCCAATATTTTCAGATTCACCCGGAAAACCCTCAGAAACGCCTCATCGATCAGTCGATTGCGATCATTCGTAAAGGCGGTGTGGTTGCTTACCCCACTGATTCGGGCTATGCCCTTGGCTGCCATCTGGGTGAGAAGAAAGCCATTGAGAAGATAAAATGGATACGTTCGCTGGACGATAAACACAACTTCACCCTGGTGTGCTCCGATCTCTCGGAAATTGGCACCTACGCCAAGGTGGATAACGATGTATTTCGGTTGCTGAAAGCCCATACCCCAGGGCCTTACACTTATATTCTGGATGCCACTTCAGAAGTGCCGCGCCTGCTACTGCATCCCAAGCGTCGCTCCATTGGCGTGCGCGTACCGGATCACCGCATTACCCACGCGTTACTGGCCGCATTAGGCGAGCCGTTGATGAGCGTAACGTTGATTCCGGTGGGCGATGACCTGCCCATGAACGACCCGGAAGAGATCCGCGAGCGTTTTGGCGCCCACCTGGATGCCATTATCGACGGCGGCGCCTGCCATTTAGACCCCACCAGCGTCATCGACCTGCGCGAACTGCCGCCGAAAATCATCCGTGAAGGGCGCGGCGATATTTCTCCTTTCGTCGTCTAAAAACACTTTTCAGAGCAAATCCCTGCTTTTAGCTTTAATGAGCAGGGAATTTGTCTATTTTTCATTATTTGAATGTTCAATGAAAATAAAATATGATCCTAACGGTTCTTTTCGATAATAAATTGTGATCCTTTAAGGCGAGGAATCGCCTCGTCTTTTTGAGATCGCCTAGCCCAGGAGATCATTCAATGACGAAGCCATTCCCTTCTCGCCTCTGCACCCTTGCTGCTCTAGCCAGTCTCACCGCTTTACCGCTGACCAGCCATGCAAATAGTGATGACGCAGAAATATGTGCCCAGGAAGCCTATGCAATGGGCCTGCGCTATCAACAGCAGTCTGCTGAAGCCGCTGCTCTGCAGCGTCAGGGTTTTGCCCTCGCCACCTACCGGCTTGAGGATCAGATTGAGGCGCATGGTGGTAGCGACGACTTGGCGATCATTACCGACCTGGATGAAACGGTGCTGGATAATAGCGCTCTGTTGGTTCGCGACATGCAGGCGTGCCACGACTACACCACCTGGGACACATGGAAGCATTGGGAGCGTGAAGGCGAACCGCGTTTGATGCCGGGTGCCAAAGCGTTCCTGGATTACGCGGATGAGCAGGGTGTGGCTATTTTTTACGTCTCTGATCGCTACCAGGAGAACGAGGCCGACACTATCGCCACCTTGGAAGCGCTAGAGCTACCCCAAGTCTCTGAACAGAGCGTGATGTTGCTGGGGCCTGCCAAGGCAGAACGCCGCGCGGAAGTGGTGGATAACCACACGCTGGTGATGCAGCTGGGTGATTCCCTTCACGATTTCGCGGGTGACTTCGCGGGCGCCGACCTTGACCAGCAGCATGCGCTTGTTGAAGAGAATGCCGAGCGTTTTGGCAACGATTGGATCGTGTTCCCCAACGCTACTTACGGTGCCTGGAGCGAGGCTGAGTTAGACGCCTGGGAAGCCCCGCACGAAGTGGAGTGATCGGTTAGATAACCACTCCATACCGCATTAAATAAACGCTGCGCGCCCCAGATTTGGCTATTTTGTTTGACGATTTAGTTTAGCTGTCTCGGGGCGCGTTCTTGTCTTAGTCACTCTTGTGGCTATTTTCTTGAACGTCATCTTTTTTGTCATCGTCCTTCTTGCGCGGGTCTTCGCTGTCTTCGTCCAGCCAGGTGCCGCAGCGTAGGCAGTAGCGGGCGCGTTTTTCATGGCGTTCGTGACCGCAGCCGGGGCAGGCTTCTTCGGAGTAACGCTCTTCACGGATCGAGCGAATCACCTGAGCGGAAAACACCCCGGTGGGCACGGCAATGATCGAGTAGCCGAGCAGCATGAGTACCACCGTAATCGATTTACCCAGCGCCGTAGCGGGGACGATGTCGCCATAGCCGACGGTGGTCATGCTGACGATGGCCCAGTACATCGACATCGGAATACTGGTGAAGCCCGCCTCAGAGGATTCGATGGTGTACATCAACGCCGCGAACAGGGTGATCACCATTAATATGGCGCTAAAAAACAGCAAGATCTGGCGCATGCTGCGTTTAAGGGCATCCATTAAAAGACGCGCCTCGCCGACAAACTCCATCAGGCGCAGAATACGAAAAATGCGCAGTACCCGCAGCAGACGAACGATCACCAATCCATGGGCGCCGGGTACCAAAAGCACTAGCCATGGGGGCAACACGGCAATCAAGTCGACGATCCCGTAAAAGCTTCTTAAATAGAGTGTCGGCTTTTCCAGGCAGTAAATGCGCAAGATCAGCTCAATGCTGAACAATAGCGTGAAGGCCCACTCAAGATAGAAGAATAGCTCACCGTACCGCTCGGCATAAGTCTCGATACTGCCCAGCATAATGACCGCAACGCTGAGTAGAATCGCCACAATCAAGGCGATATCAAAAGCTTTTGCTCCCGGCGTGTCAGACTCAAATATGATATGAAACAGGCGGGTGCGTAGGCCTTCCGCGCCGGGGGTTAAGTTTAAATTCATTGCATCATCCTGAAGTGGACCTCAATGCCGTCCTGAAAAGTGCGCTAGGACCTAGCGTAGCGCGGTTTGGTACGCCAAGCGATGGGCGAGCGCTAACGCCGCTTTACCGTAGGCTGCATTGGGCTGGCCGTCCGCATCGAGCGCGCCAGGCAGCGCCTGGGCATAAGCGCGTGCGGTGGCATCCAGTTCGGGATGTTCGGCGAGAGTGGCCAGCGCCTGCTGGGCATCGTTTAAAAAGCTGGCTTGTTGGCTGTCGTGGTAGGCGTCCAGCGCCAGCGTGGCACGGTGCAGCCACTCTGCCGGGGAGTGCGCTTCGGGGAGCGGCCAGTGTTGGGTACTAAGCGCATTGCCACGGGCCGCCTTGCTACTGTCCGAGGGCCGCAGCGCTACCTGTTCAGCAAGGGTTAATGCCAGTGCCCACAGAGCTTCAGGCTCGCCGCCTTTTAATTCGAGCTCTGCTTCGCGAATCGGCGTGCGGTAGCCACCGCTAATAATTTCGCCTTCATCCAATACCAGCTCGATATGGCTTTCCTGACCTTGTCCGCCCTCTTTTAGCTGCCAGCTACGCCGTGTGAAATCGGTGCTGAGTTGGGGGGCGAGGGCATCTAGCACACCGCTAAGTTCGCCTTGAAAAGGGGGGAGCTTGGCAATTGAAGCGAGATCCAACTGCGGGCCAGCAATCTGCCACTCCCACTCTTCGCGCTGGGAAAGCCCGCCACCACCTTGGCCAGCGGTTTTCACCGTTTGCAGCACCTGGCCGTCTACCTGGCGAAGTCGCAGCGCAATATGTGCTTTCGCCAGATCACCCTGAGGGGTATCAAAGTAGGTATTGGTCAGCGTTTGTTTACGCACGGCGTGTGAAGCGAGATACGGGTGTTGAGTCAGCGCCGCAGGCCCTGTCGGGGCAAGGGCCAGTTTAAGTTCCACTTCCATGGGGTTTGGGCTTTTCATGACGCTAGCCACCTCGTTATCGTGACATTTAAATGAATATTTGATTACATTTGTGAACTTTTCATGACGGCGGCAGGCGCACTCTTTATACTGGCGCCGCCATTTCCAGGCTCCCCGAAAACAGGCTAAAAGGCATTATGGTTACCTCCAATCCTTTTTCTTCGATGTTTGGCCGCTCGCCATTCCAGCCGTTATTGGCCCATATCGTCAAGACGAATGAGTGTGCCGATCAGCTGTTGCCGTTTTTTGAAGCAACCCTGGTTGATGACTGGGACAAAGCGGCTGAGCTGCGCGAAAACGTCACCCGCCTAGAGCATGACGCCGATACGCTGAAAACAGAGCTGCGGTTGAACCTGCCCAACACCATGTTTCTTCCGGTGTCGCGCTCCGATCTGCTTGATCTGATCAGCGTACAGGACAAGATCGCCAACAAGGTGCGTGACATTACCGGCATTATGCTGGGGCGTAAAATGCGCGTGCCGGATGAGCTGGCCGCGCCGATGCGCGACTACATTCGAACCAGCGTTGCCTGCGTGGCGCAAGCGCGTCAAGCGCTAGAAGAGCTCAAGGATCTACTCGAGTCCGGCTTTGGCAAAAACGTCTCGGATGTGATGCAGAAGATGATCCGTGAGCTGCACACCCTCGAACACCAAGCCGACGACCAACAGATCACTATTCGCCGCCAGCTGTTCAAGCTTGAGAGCCAGCTACCGCCAGTGGACGTGATCTTTCTCTACAAGATCATTGAATGGGTTGGCGAACTATCCGACCGCGCCGAGCGCGTGGGTAGCCGTCTGCAGATCCTGACTGCCCGCTAAGGGGACTTTCATGCTGATTATTGCCCAGCACGGTGAAATTTTTATCATCCTGGCCTGTTTGTTTGGCTTTTTCATGGCCTGGGGCGTTGGCGCCAACGACGTGGCCAATGCCATGGGAACCTCGGTGGGGTCGAAAGCGATCACCATCAAACAGGCTATCCTGATTGCGGTCATTTTTGAATTCCTGGGTGCCTGGCTAGCCGGTGGCGAAGTTACCAATACGATCCGTAAAGGTATTATCGACCCCGAACTGCTACAGGACGACCCACAATTGCTGGTCTACGGCATGCTGGCAGCACTGCTGGCGGCGGGAACATGGCTGCTGGTGGCCTCCATGAAAGGCTGGCCGGTTTCCACGACGCACTCGATTGTCGGCGCGATCGTAGGCTTTGCGGTTGCAGGGCTAGGCCCTGCCACGGTGGACTGGGGTGCGGTAGGCAAGATTGCCGCCAGTTGGGTGGTCTCCCCCTTGTTGGCAGGTACCATCGGTTTCGTGCTGTTTAAATCGGTACACCACCTGATTTTCGAGGACGCCAACCCGTTCACGGCTGCCAAACGCTACGTACCCGGCTATGTGTTTCTGGTAGGTTTCATCGTTTCGATGGTCACGCTGACCAAAGGGTTATCTCATGTGGGGTTGGATCTAACCTTCAATCAGAGCCTGTTGCTGTCGATCCTGCTGGGCCTGGTGATCATGGGTATTGGTCTGATCATGCAGCGGCGTATCAAGTTCGAGCACAATACCAACGACCACTTCGGTTATGCCAATGTTGAGCGTGTGTTCGGCGTGCTGATGATCTTCACCGCCTGCGCCATGGCCTTTGCCCACGGCTCCAACGATGTGGCGAATGCGGTTGGCCCACTGGCGGCAGTCATCAGCGTGGTGCAAACCGGCGGTGAAATTGGCGGCTCTGCACTGGTGCCCTGGTGGGTGCTGGTACTTGGCGGCAGCGGCATCGTGGTGGGTTTGGTCACCTATGGCCATAAGGTCATCGCTACTGTGGGCACCGGGATTACGGAACTGACCCCCAGCCGTGGCTTTGCCGCTACCCTGGCGGCAGCCACGACGGTGGTGCTGGCCTCGGGCACTGGCCTGCCGATTTCCACCACCCACACCCTGGTAGGCGCGATTCTTGGGGTGGGGCTGGCACGCGGCATGGCGGCATTGAACCTGCGGGTCATCGGCACGATTGCCATGTCATGGCTGATCACGCTACCAGCAGGCGCTGGCCTGGCGATTCTGTTCTTCTTTATGTTCAAGGGCATGTT
Organism: Vreelandella sp. 2A-K22; assembly: GCF_054065485.1. Taxonomy (NCBI): domain Bacteria; kingdom Pseudomonadati; phylum Pseudomonadota; class Gammaproteobacteria; order Oceanospirillales; family Halomonadaceae; genus Vreelandella; species Vreelandella sp. 2A-K22. Next base: position 163,006 of record NZ_JBSUGC010000007.1, read on the forward strand.
CGGCTAACGAATAATAAACAGCACTTGTAAACGTAGTACGCCAAGGCTCGAAAGGCTTTAGAAGCATCTGAGCGATAAGATCACAGCGGCATCTTCATGTTTATCTGCATTAGATCGAGCAGATTTGCATTTGAAGGTGCCGCTGTTTTTCGTGCTCTGGTAAAGTAACTGGAGATTGTTTTTGAGATTGTTTTTGAGATTGTTTCTTTCACCTGCTGCCGGAGAGCGGCCCTTGGATACGCGCTTCCCTTTTGTTGATTGGTTTCGTAACGCTTCCCCCTACATCAATGCCCACCGGGGGCGAACCTTTGTCATCTTAATTGAAGGCGAAGCCATGGCGTCTGGCCGAGGGGAGCAACTGATTCAGGATTTGGCGCTGCTGCATACCCTGGGCGTGCGTTTGGTTGTCGTGTTCGGCATTCGCCCCCAGGTGCATGAAGCGTTGACTGCCGCTGGCGTAGAGCCCACGCGCATCGATGGCCGCTGGGTCGCGGATCGCGCGGTGATGGCTCACGTTGAGCAGGTAGCTGCCCACCAGCGGCTATGGCTTGAAGCACGGCTCTCCCTTGGCCTGCCCAGCACGCCGCTGCACGGTGTGGAACTGAGCGTGATCTCCGGCAACCTAGTGACCGCCAAGCCGTTAGGCGTGCGCGAAGGGGTGGATTTCGACCACAGCGGCGAAGTACGCCGGGTGCGTGCCAGCGCCATTGAAGGCCTACTGGAAAAAGGCTCGCTGGTGCTACTGCCACCGCTCGGGTTCTCCAGTACAGGTGAGGTGTTTGATCTGGATGCCTCTGAAGTCGCTCAACACGCCGCCGTGGCGCTGAAAGCCGATAAGCTGATCTTGCTGGGGGAATCCGAAGGCTTGGAAGATGAGCAGGGCGCGCTGCTGCGTCAGCTCTCCCCAGCGGAGGCCGAGCCGCGTTTAAGCGCCGCAGTGCCAGGCAGCGAGCTAGCCCGCCACTTACAGGCCGCCTGCACCGCCGCACGGGAAGGCGTGGCGCGTACGCACCTGCTTTCCTGGCGCAACCACGATGCCCTGCTGGGTGAGTTGTTCACCCGGGACGGCGTGGGCACCATGATTACCCAGCACCGCTACGAACAGCTGCGCCCGGCCACGCTCAACGATGTAGCGGGCTTGCTGGAACTGCTGGAACCGCTAGAGCGGAGGGGCATGCTGGTCGCACGCTCAAGGGAGCGCCTGGAGCACGAAATCGATGACTACATGGTGATCGAGCGCGACGGTATGGTGATTGGCTGCGCCGCGCTGCATGTATTTACTGATACCAGCATTGCCGAACTCGCCTGCGTGGCGGTGCACGACAGCTACCGCGGTGGCGAGCGGGGCGAGCGCCTGGTGGAGGCCATGGAGCGCCGCGCCCGCCAGCGCGGCTTAACTGAAGTGTTCGTGCTGACGACCCACACCGCCCACTGGTTTGTGGAACACGGCTTCCGCGCCGCCAGCCTGGAAGACCTACCCCCGCTGAAACGCGAAACCTACAATCACGCCCGTAAATCGAAGGTGTTGGTTAAGCAATTAGCGTAATTCGCTTATTGAAAATTGGGTGGCTAGTTAGCAGATCTGGTTTAGCGGGTCGAACTCGGCATTAGCGAAAACAGCGCCGGCTGTTTTTGCGCTTCTTGTTGAATAGTGTCGTCAATCGGTGTGTCGTAGGTTTTGAGCAGATAGCCCAGCACCGAATAAAAACCCACCATGGCGATCAGGTCGATCACTGCTTTGCGCCCGATCGCCTCGGCCAGTTCTGCTTCCTGCTCCTTGGCCAGCATGCGCTCATCGAATAACGCATCCACGGCATTGACGATAAGACCGTCAACGCCTTCGGGAGTACCGCGAATAGCCGTGATCCGGTGTTCGGAGAATCCCAGGGCGAGTGCACGACTAACATGATGGGCCCACTCATAGGCAGAGCCCATACGTAAACCCGCGCGTAAAATCACCACTTCGGTCAGCTCCGGGCCTAACGCATTCTCCTTAACAACGTGTTGGCGCAAGGGCGCCCACGCTCTAAGCAAGGCCGGGTGATTGGCCATGGTGCGATAAACGTTGAGTGCGCCAGCAAAGCCCTCGCGTAAATCAGGGATCTCCTCAGGCCAGTCGGCATCGGAAATAGGCGGGCAGGGAGAAGAGGGCATGGGTGGTCTCCTTTCAGATGTTGTTGATTGTGTCATCACTCTGCGATGGCGGCGGTTATGGCCTCGGCAATACGCTCAATGATCAGGTCTACTTCGCCAGGCGCAATGATATAGGGCGGTGCCAGCAAGATATGGTCGCCATAAATGCCATCAATAGTGCCGCCCATCGGGTAGCTGATCAGGCCACGCGCCATGGCCTGCCGCTTGATCTTGGCGTAAATCTTTCTAGCCGGATCGAAAGGTGTTTTGCTTTCCCTGTCCGCGACAATCTCGATACCGCGAAACAAGCCCCTGCCGCGAATATCGCCCACATGGGGGGATGCGCCGAGCGCCGCTTCAAGGCCGCTCTGCAATCTCGTGCCCATGGCATTTACGTTCGCCAGCGTCTCTGGCCGTGCAATGATCTCAACCACTTTGTTGGCGGCCGCGGCGGCCACAGGGTGGCCAAGATAAGTATGGCCATGCTGAAACAGCCCAGACCCATTGGCAAAACTGGCGTAGATGTTGGCCGATAGCATCACCGCGCCGATAGGCTGATAACCGCCGCCCAAACCCTTGGCGATCGTAACGATGTCCGGCGTTACCCCATCTTGTTCGCAGGCGAAGACGGTGCCGGTTCTTCCCATGCCGCACATCACTTCGTCGAGGATCAGCAGTACGCCGTATTTATCGCAAATGGCACGCACGCGTTTGAAGTAATCCGCCTCAGAAGCGACCGCCCCTAAGGTGGCACCGACGACGGGTTCGGCAACGAAGGCCATGACTTCTTCAGGGCCAAGTCCCAGAATCTTTGCCTCAAGCTCCTCGGCAAGCCGTGCCGCGTAGGCCTCGGGCGTCTCATCGGTGCCCTTGTCGCGATACGCATAGCAGGGCGATACATGGTGGGTTTCTGGCAGGATGGGCTGAAACTGCTGGCGCCGCATGGCATTGCCACCGGTTGCCAACGCGCCGATGGTATTGCCGTGGTAGCTCTGGCGTCTGGCAATGATATGCCGCCGCTGGGGCTGATTAATCTCTACAAAGTACTGCCGGGCCATTTTCAGCGCCGCTTCAACGGCTTCTGACCCACCCGACACCAAGTAGACGTAATCCAGCCCTGCGGGGGCTAAATCCACGAGCTTTTCGGCAAGTGCTTCGGCGGCATCGGTAGTGAAAAATGAGGTGTGGGCGTAACAGAGGCTATCGATCTGTGAGCGCATGGCGGCCAGCACTTCCGGGTGAGCATGCCCGACGCTGGTGACCGCAGCGCCTCCCGACCCATCCAGATAGCGACGCCCCGTGGTATCCGTGATATAGACGCCCTGTGCCGACGCAGCATGAGGCAGTTTCCCGCCGATACCGCGGTGAAGAATACGCGTCATAGCCTCTTTCCCTCATTATCAAACGGTGAGTAATTCATATGACAATGAGATTGGCACACTCACAAAGATGTTTGCAACAAATAAATCATTTAAATATAGTGTGAAACATGTAGATCATTTCTTTGCAGAGCCAACCCTTATTTCTTCACAGAGCCAACTACTATGCAGCCGAGCGATTCCCTAAGAGAGCAGATTATTGCCCAGTACGATGCCATGTCTGCGCAGCTGCAACAGGCCGCTCGCTACGTGCTTGAGTATCCGGAGGAAGTGGCGCTGGTGTCCATGCGCGAGGTGGCGCGCCTAGCGGGTGTGCAACCCGCCACCATGACACGGCTTGCCAAGTTCTTGGGATTGCCAGGGTACGACGAACTTCGGGCGCAGCATGCAGCGGTGTTACGTCAGGGGGGCGATGGCTTTGCGGCCAAGGTTCGCCAGCGGGTAGATGAAGGCAGTGAAAGGGGAGTCAGCGATACCGCTTCGCATATGCTTCAAGGGCTGAGTGCCCAGCTTGCTAAGCTCTGCGAGCCTGATTCGCTGCGGCAGCTGGAAGCCACCGCCACTAGGCTGAGATCAGCGAGAAAGGTATACGTGCTGGGGTTACGTTCCTGCCATGCCGTTGCCTGGCATTTCCATTACGTGATGACCCTACTGGGCGAGCGCTCGGTGCATCTGGATGGGCCTGGGGGAACCGGCGGAGATGGACTAATTCGTGCCACATCTGAGGATGTATTGCTCGTTATCTCCATCAAACCTTATGCAACAGGGACGCTGGAACTGGCCCAACTGGCAAAAGATAAGGGGGTGGGGATTGTTTCCATCACCGATAGTGAAGTGTCGCCGCTGGTGGGGATGTCAGCGCAGACGATTCTATGCCCCACGGAAACCGATAGCTTTTTCCACACGCTAACCCCGGCATTAGCCATTTCCGAAGTACTGTGCAGTTTATTGGCGGAATTTGACCGGCCTAAGACGCTAGACGCTTTGCAGCAAGCGGATGAACACCTCTCGCATCTCAATACGTATGCGACGGCTATCCCCAGGCGGCAGTGAGAAGCGAGGCTTATTGACCCAACATTACTGTCAGATAAATCCTTCGATAATTACCGAGCGGTAATTATCAGTCGTCTCGTCGGGTTATTAGGATTAAATATTCCCGAGCGGGAATATTTTGGCGTTGCCGTGATTGTATGAACAGTGTTCTAACAAAAGGGTGGCTCAAAGCCACCCCGGGAATGCGCGCTATATCTTATATAAGAAACGCTTAGGTATTTAAGATAACGCCGCCATTCAGGTGCATGGTCTGGCCACTCATGTAGGAGGATTCCTCACTGGCCAAATAGACATAGGCAGGGCCCATTTCGCTGGGCTGCCCGGCGCGCTTCATGGGTACCTGGCCGCCGAATGACGCTACCTTCTCATCTTCAAAGCTGGCGGGAATCAGCGGGGTCCATACCGGCCCTGGCGCTACGGCATTCACGCGAATGCCACGATCCATCAGCGACATCGCCAACGAACGCACCAGCCCCTGAATAGCGCCCTTGGTGGCGGTGTAATCGATCAGCGTATCGTTGCCCTTAAAGGCATTGATCGATGAGGTGGCAATAATGGTGTCGCCTTCGCTGAGATGCGGCAGGGCAGATTTGCTGAGATAGAAGTGGCTGAAAATATTGGTCTGGAAGGTGCGCAGCAGTTGGTCATCGGGGATCTCGGTAATGTCATCCCAATCGTACTGCTCGGCGGCGTTGTTGATGACGATATTGATCTTGCCGAAGTGATCGAGAGTGCGCTTAACGATCTCACGGCAAAACGCTGGCGCTGCCACATCGCCTTTCAAAACCAAACAGCGACGGCCTTCGGCTTCCACCAGCCGCTTGGTCTCTTCCGCATCTTTGGTTTCTTTAAGGTGCACGATCACGCTGTCAGCACCTTCGCGGGCATAGTGAACGGCGACTGAGCGCCCTATGCCGCTGTCGCCACCGGTAATAATCGCGACCTTGTCCAGTAACTTATCGGCGCCCCGGTAGCTTTCACGGATGTATTCGGGCTCCGGGCGCATGGCGTATTCATCACCAGGCTGTTTATCCTGGTGCTGGGGTGGTTGGTGTTGATCACTCATGTGCGGTCACTCCATTGTTGGCACAATTTGGTTTGCACATACGGTTAGTCATCGTAAAACATCACTTACTAACCACTGTTCAGGCCCTCGTATCCTCGAGTACCTTCACGCTGTAAACGTAGACCAAGGTAGTAACAACGGCAAACCAGGAAGCGAACGCTGAGCAATAAAACGGTTGGTCATGCAGAGAAATGATAGTGGCAGGTTATTGATGCTATCAATATTGCTAATGTAGCTGCTATAAAGCTATTTACTTGTTTTAAGTGTTTGTTTTAAATATTGTTTAATTGCAGTTATGTCGTGGGTGCTTATGAGGGTGAATTGCAAGTTGAAGGGGAAGGGCTACAGTTAAGTCAGCCAGGGATAGGAGGCACCACGAACGCCTCCCACTCTTTCGCTCACCCACTACGGTAAGGAAGAAGCGATGACTCAAGTTCCCGATAAAGACCAGAAAGCCCCTAAAGAGAAGGATGACCACCATGATGAGGCCAATCCGATGCCGGATACTCATCATGTAAACCCGGAGTCCGATGACGATAAAAAGTCAGGCAGGGATACCAAGAAATAATCTATGCAACATTTTTTAGGCCAACGCAAAACAACAAAGGCGCTACTTCCGGTAGCGCCTTTTCTATCAACGCTAAACCTCAATGTTGATAGAGGACGTTGATACGGCAACGTCACCTAGCGAGGTAGGCAGTAACTGCCCCAATGAGGAGTAGAGGGCGTCAGAAGTGGATGCTGCAACCGCTCGATCCGTCTTTTCCATGGCTTCTTCAGCTTTCTTTAGCTCACGACGAGCTTCTTTATCTTCTTCATTCAGCCGAACCTTAAGTTCGTTAACTGCTTCGCGCAGCACTTTCTGAGCGTCAGTCAGTACGCCGCGGAGTGCGTGTTCACTAGCGCTGGGGCCATTGGATTTCGAGCGGTTGTCTTCATTCTGAATGAGGTTGGGCAGGCTCGGTAATACGCCGACCTCGTTAGATTCATCAGCTTCAGGCTCGCCCGCTGCCTTCTCGGCCTCTTGCTCAGCAGCCTTTTCAGCATCATCTTCGGCTGTTTCCGCACTGGCTTCGGCTTGCTGCGCGTCACTGGAAACCGTTGCCTGGGCGCTCTCATCGCCACCCGCCGGGGCCCCCGCTGATTCGGCTCCGCTGGTTTGAGCCACGGCCGGTTGAGCTGCTGTCGTAGGAACTGCTGGCGTTGCAACCACGGACGGGATAGCGGTCATGCCTGCACCACCGCCACCTTGGTTGTTCAACAGCTTAGCCGCACCGGCAAGCTCACGGGCGATGCTCTTGAGCTCCTTGGCCATGTTTTTAAGCTGTTCAGGAGAGGCGAAGGCCATCATGGCTTTCAGCATTTCAATCCGCTGACGCAGGAAGCCCACTTTATCGGTGGCCTGCTGCTGGGAGGCTTCCTTTGGAGTAGGCAGCGACGCCAAGCTTTCCAGCGCTTCCTGCTGCTTTTTAAGACGCTTTGTGAACGGGTCGTCTTCAGCAGGCTCGCTCTTTTGGGGGGCGACGCGGGTAGGCGTTAAAAACTGCGGCTTATCTTGGCGCTGATTAATTAGTGTAAATGACGAAAATCCAATCTTCATGGCGGTATCCTCTCCTCATTGTTAGAAGATATCGGCCATTTAACTTAGGTCTTTAACCCCCGGACTTTAGACGCCGCTTAACTTCCACACTTAGCCTGCCTTCACCTAGCTTCAGTTTCAGCTTCTGGCCGGGCTGAGTATCTTCCGCGCGGCGAATGACCTGGCCCTGCTCATCCTGGGCAATCGCATAGCCGCGCCCCAGCACCGCCAGCGGGCTGACCGCGTTTAACTCCCGCGCCGCGGCTTTCAAACGTGCCTGTTGGCTCTCCAACTGGCGCTGCATTGCACTACCCAAACGGCGCTGTAACTGGCTCACACGCTCGCTTTCTGCACGGTGCAACCGTGCCATATCCTGGCTGGCCAAGCGCCTGCTCAGCTGTGTCACCTGGGCTTTCTGCTGGCCGAGCGTTAACTGCATGGCACGATTCAAGCGCTGATTGAGGGCGGTTAAGTGCTGGCGCTGGCGGTTGAGCTGTTCACCGGGGTGGCGCAGCTTGGCGCGCAGGGTATCCAGCCGCTGGCTGTCGCGCTCCAGGCGCGCCTGCATGGCCCGCTGCAAACGACTGTGTTGATGCTCAAGCTGGCGCTTAAGGGTGTTTTGATCCGGCACTAGGCGCTCAGCAGCGGCAGAAGGGGTGGGAGCGCGCATATCCGCGGCAAAATCCGCCAGGGTAATATCCACTTCGTGGCCCACCGCCGACATTACCGGCAGCCGGGAGTGGAAAATCGCCCGTGCCAGGTGTTCGTTATTAAACGCCCAGAGGTCTTCCAGGCTACCGCCGCCGCGAGTGATCAAAATTACGTCCCGCTCCGGGTCTAGCCGCGCCTGACGGTTAAGCAATGCCAGCGCCGAGATCATCGCCGGGGCGGCTTCCGCGCCTTGCACCGGCACCGGTATCAGCGTGACGTCCGCCAGCGGCCAGCGGGCTTCCAGCACCGCCAGCACATCGCGAATCGCTGCCCCGGTGGCGGAGCTCAAGATCAGCAGCTTGCGGGGCGGGAAGGGCAGCGGCCGAGCGTTGGCAAACACACCTTCACCTTCCAACTGCGCTTTTAAGCGCTCAAACGCCGCCAGCAGTTCCCCCAGGCCCGCCGCCTGCACAGCATCGGCAATTAGTTGGTAGTCGCCCCGCGGCTCGAACAGCGACACCCGCCCGCGCAGCTTGACCTGATCACCGTCGCGCATCGGCGCCGAAACAAACCGTGCCCGCTGACGAAACAGCGCGCAGCGAATCTGCGCCCGGTCATCCTTCAAGGTGAAATAAACATGCCCGGAAGCGGGGCGAGAAACGTTAGAGAGCTCGCCCTCTACCCACACCTCGCCCACATCGCGCTCAAGGGTTTGCTTGGCGCGCTGGTTGAGTTGGCTGACGGAGAGTGTTTGGGCGGGTGTTTGGGTCATGGCGGATATCTGAAGGCAGGGCACTGTAGCCTAGCATCAAATACTAGCGCTCATCGAATATAGAGCGGGGCAAATTCGTTGCCCCGCAAGCGCTATCGATGCTGAGAACGTCGACGAATCCATTCGCCGGGAAGGGTTAGCAACAAGCAGCAACACATCATTAGCAGCGCAAGAAGAGCAACAGAGGCCATATCAGACCCTGCGTCGGAAATATTGCTGTATAGCAAGAGCGGCAGCAGGTTGATCTGTGAACCGGTAAGCGCCAGGGCCGTACCATAGGCGCCAAAAGCTACGGCAGCACAAAGGCTCCAGGAGGAGATCAACGCAGGCAGTAACGGCGGTAGGTACACGTCACGAATTTGCTGCCACCGAGAGGCACCAAAGCTTTCGGCCATCACCAGTTGGCGGCGGTCAAGCCCTTGAACCACAGGCAGCATCAGTAACACCACGCGGGGTACCAAGAAGTAGGCATACACCAACACCAATCCCTGTGGGGTATACACAAAGCGGCCAAACCATGCCGGGTCTACGCCCAGCGATGCCAGGGACAGTGTGATAAAGCCTGCCCGCCCCAACAAGAGGATAAAACCATATGCCACAATCAAGCCGCTGAAAATCAGCGGGAGAGAGATCAGCCAAAGAAGAAAAAAGCGTCGCCGTTCCGGTTGATGATAGAGAAACTCAGCAATCACGACACCAACGATGACCGACAAAAGCGCAGTGCTAATGGATAAAGCAACGCTGGTTATTAAGCTTTTAAACACCAGCCCTTCGTCGAGAAGACGAGCACCCGTGATCAAAGGTGACTCAAGCGCTGCAATAATCAGCAGTGTCAGCGGCACCATAAAAAACAGCGTGTAAATAATGCCGCTGGGTAGAACCAGCGGCAAAACGCTAAAAAAGCGCAGGCGAGGCATGGCGTGGCCTTATTGATTAAGGACGTGCTGAGTCCACTGGTGGCTGAGGTCAGCGCTAATGCTCGACGCTTTTTGCACATCCAGCGGGCGAATCTGCGGCGCCTCTACCAGCGTGTCGGGCAGCTCGATATCTCCGTTGACAGGGCGAACAAATCCTTCCGCAAAGGTACGTTGACCCTCGTCCGACATGACATAGTTGAGCCATAGGCGTCCGGCATTCGGGTTTGGCCCGTTCTTGACCAGTGAAATAGCGTACGGCGCTGCGACCGACGCCTCTTCGGGGATCACCACCGCAGCGTTGTCGCCCATGCCATCGGTAATGCTGGCTTTTAGACCGTCGTTTTCATAGCCGATCCAGATAGGAATTTCACCGCGCACGAACTGCGCATAGGGCGTGGTGCCAACCACACGGGCAACATTACCGATGCGGCTCAACTCCGCAAGATAATCGATGCCCGGCGTTAAATTATCGAGATCGCCCCCCATCGCATAATTGGCCGCCAGGGTGAGGACTTGGCCTTGCCCGGTCGAGCGCGGGTCAAGGTAGACGATACTGTTTCGGTACTGCTCATCGAGCAGGTCTTCCCAGCTTTGCGGCACTTCATCGACTAACTGCGTATTAACGATAAAAGCCACATTCAAGGAGTGGATTGTGAACCACTCACCCGCGTCTGCTTTGAAGACATCGGGAATGCTATCGAAATTGATGGGGGTAAAGGGGCTTAACAGCTCTTTCTCATGCGCATTAATGGCGGAAGAAGCGTAGTAGTAGGCGGTATCGGCCTGGGGACGGTTGCGGGCCTGCTCCAAAGCGACCACGGTGGCACCCGAGCCTAGGTCGTTAAAAACAATTTGAACACCCGGGTAGCGTTCCGTGAAACGGTTGAACTGGCTTTGCCAATTGGCCCAGGTGGGGCCGGTATCAAATGATACAACCAGCCCTTCTTCCTGGGCGGCATCGTAGAGGGCTTGCTCGCCGTCGTAGAGCTCAGCGTCAAGCGTGTTAGCCGCATACGCTGATAAAGGCAGCAGGCTAAGGGCGGAGAGTAGGCAGTAAGCAAAAGAGCGTTGCATGATAGTACCTCAGCGATTGAACAGGTGGATATGAGTGGGAGGAAGCGCCACGTGAGTGATGTGATCCGGCATTGAAGCCGACTCAAGCGACAACGTGGTAGTGCCGCAGAGAAGATACTGACGTTGCTGGGCGCCCAGAAACTGCCTCTCTATCACCGTGGCAGGTGCCTGGTTAGCGATATCGCTAGCTGGGTTGGCAATAATTGCTTCGGGACGAATCATGGCGCGCACGGTTTGCCCCACAGTAAAGGCGTGTGGTGTCACTTCCAGGATGCCCAGGTCGGCGGTTTGAATGCGCTGCGAATCAAGTACCTGAGCGTCGATAAAGTTGGTGCGACCAATGAAACGTGCCACGGCTTCACTCACAGGCTGCGTATAAAGTTGGTGGGGCGCGCTGTGTTGAAGGAGTTCGCCCTGTTCAAGCACGGCAACGTGATCGCCCAGCATCAGCGCCTCTTCTTGATCATGGGTGATCATCAGCGTGGTGACGCCGAATTGACGCTGTATATGCTTGAGCTCCTGGCGCATCGACTCCCGCCGGGAAGCGTCGAGCGCCGAAAACGGTTCGTCGAGCAGAAGGGCACGGGGCTCGAATACCAGCGCGCGTGCAATGGCCACTCGCTGCTGCTGGCCACCGGAAAGCTGGGATGGATAGCAATGTTCCAACGCCTCAAGGCCTACATCATGGAGGATCTTGCGGGCGCGTCGGTGGCGCTCTCCCAGGCGAACACCTTTAACCTTAAGCGGGTAGGCGACGTTGCCAAGCACTGTCATATGGTTGAAAAGCACATAATCCTGCAGCACGATTCCCAGCCCGCGCTCGCCGCAAGTAAGCTGAGTTACATCTTGATGATCAAGCAGAACGCGCCCTTGAAGCGGGGTGAGAAAGCCCGCGATAAGCTGTAAAAGCGTACTTTTTCCCGAGCCGCTGGCACCCACCACCACAAGAAATTCGCCCGTTTCTACCTGTAGGTTGATGTCGTGAACACCCACGCTGCTATGGGGGTAGTGGAACTGGATGTTTTCAAGCGCAATCATTGCGGTAACTCCTGGGAGGAGGGTCGGCCCAGCCGCCACTGCACCAGGGTGGAAAACAGCGAAAACAGCAGAGCGAGTGAGAGCAGAAACAGCGTTGCGGCGCAGGCGAAGCCTGTGGTGCGGTAAAACGCTTGGATCAACACCACTGGGTAGGGCTGGGTCATAAAACCTGAAATCAGGTTGCTCAGCTCAAACTCGCCAATGGACAGCGCCGCAACCGTTAAGCTGCCGGTAAATACCGAGCGGTATACCAACGGCAAATAGAGATGTACAAAACGTTGCCACTCGGCTGCCCCAAGGGACTGGGCCATGCGTTCATACGCCTTGAGTGGAGAGGCTTCGATATCGGCATATACGGTGTAGAAAAGGTAGGGAAACGTCACCACCACATGCCCTGCCACTAGCAGCCAGGGGCTGCCTAGCCAGGGCAGCATGGCCGTGCTAAAAGCCAGAATGAAAGCAAAGCCTATGACCAACTGGGGAACGGCTACCGGCAGCATGACCAGAAGACGCGTGATGCTCTGAGCCACAGCAGGGAATTTAAGCGTTACGCCATATACCAGCGGTACGACTAATAATATATTGATCAGACAGGTGGTTAAGGCCAGTTTGAGCGTCGTCAACATGGCGTTTCGATAGGTGGTTTCTTCCCATACGCTGATAAACCAACGCCAGGTTAACCCCTCAGGTAGCAGCGTATTGCTCCACTGGTCGCCGAAAGCGCCTACGAGCAGTAGGACGATAGGGGCCAACAGGTAAACCAAGTAGCAATAAGTGATCAGTCGCATATCTGGCCCCTAACTGTTAATAGAGATAAATGACCATAATGTAAGAATTTGATCGTTTGTTGATATATTCATGATGGTTGTGTGATTCCCCATAGGTGTGCGGCCGTTAGCGCTAAGGCTTCTTCCACGCTGCAGATAGGCGTAGTGCCTTCGGCATTAGGGGCATCAGGGAAGGTGAGTACAGGCTTATTAAAGTGACGGCCAAAGGCTACCTCGGTGTGCGTGCCCAAACTGCCGCCTACGGCGATCAGCACCACACTGGCTCGGGCGATAAGCACGTTGCGTGCCTCGCCCAAGCCGCTGGCAATAGGTAGGGTAACCCAAGGATTGGCAGCCTCTGCGTGGGTATCGGGAAGCAGGCCGATGACCTCGCCTCCTTGAAGTGCGGCTCCCTTGCTGGCCGCTTCCATAACGCCGCCCCGGCCACCGCATAACAGCGGAATGCTCAGCTCGGCCAGCCCCGAGCCTAAGGCATAGGCTATTTCAAGCTGGCGCTGGGTGGCCTCGCGAGGCCCAATCACGCCCACCGGAGGCCGCTGCATCGGCGTATTGCTGTGCTTCAGCGCAATCAGCGCTTCGCGGGGCTGGCAGGGGGATTGCAGTACAGCTGGCCAACTGGCCTCGCCAAGCGGACGCATTTTGGGCGACAGAGGCTCATCTGCGTGCGTCATGATACGCTGGCATTCATCAAGATAAATTTGTAATGTCTGAGTCATGTTTTGATCAAAATGTAAGAATTTGATCGTTATGGTCGCGCCCCGCTGTGTCAATTTGATGACGGACGGTCGCAAGGCCGGATTTTTTTATCAGGGGATTGTTTGTTACCGATGACTGACCTAGCGCATTTGAACCCACGCCATCGCGAGTTAATTGCTTTGGTTGAATTGCATGGGCATGCCTCGATCGAATTTCTTGCCCAGCGGCTCAACTGTTCCGCTCAAACCGTGCGGCGCGACATTCGTAAACTGTGTGACGCCAACGTACTCCAGCGTTTTCGGGGCGGGGCTCGGATCGAAAAACCCCAGGTGAGGCTTGGCTACGCCACCAAACAGGATTCGCAGCAGGTAGAGAAGGGGCGTATGGCGACCCTGGCGGTATCGCAGTTGCAGGAAGGCGAGGCGCTGTTTCTGGATACGGGCACAACCTGCGATCATGTTGCACGCGAGTTGTTGAACTACCGTAAAAGGCTGCACGTGGTCACTCATAACCTAACGGCCGCGCTGACGCTCGCTGCCCAGCATCAGTTGTTCGATATTCATGTGGTGGGCGGAAAGGTGGCGGGACGGGATGGGGCGCTGACTGGGTCGCGCACCATCAAAGAGCTGACCAGCTATCGGCTGGATGTGGCGATGGTTGCTGTTTCGGGCATAGATGAAGAGGGTTACCTGCTCGACTTCGATAGTGAAAAAATAGAAGTAAAACAAACCATGATGCGCCACGCTGGCCGTAAAGTTCTGCTGATGGGGTCAGCGAAATTATGTCAGCGCGGTATCCAGCGTGTTGCTCATCTTGATGAGTTTGATCAAGTGATTTGTGATGTACCTGCACCCGAAGAAATCCAAACGCTCATGACCTACCCTGAGCGTTGGCAAGAAGCTTTATAGGCTCGCTGACGAAACAGCGCACAGCGAATCTGCGCCCGGTCATCCTCCAACGTGAAATAGACATGCTCCGACGCCGGGCGGGAAACATTAGAGAGCTCGCCCTCCACCCACACCTCGCCCACATCGCGCTCAAGAGTCTGCTTGGCGCGCTGGTTGAGTTGGCTGACGGTGAGTGCAGTGGGCGTTGGTGCGTTCATTGCTGTCCCTTGCTTTAGGGAATCCGGGAATCTTTACGGCTAGTGGCGTAAAATGGCGTCGTTGTTACGAAATATCATTGTATTACCCAGGAGATGACGAGGAAATGCTATGGGCCACCACCCAACACCGTTGATCGCTTTTTACCGTGGCGAGGCACCGGATCATAAAGGGCGCTATATCAATGCCATTTGGGCCTTGTCGCACTTCTGGCTGGAGCACACCCATGATTATATTCAGTGGCTTTTTCCCATTCCCGAGGCTGGCCGTTTTAACGGTTTTGCCCCGCGACTGACTGATGTCGAGCGTGACATATTTCAAGACGATAGTGCGTTACGTGAGCAGCAGCGCGTGTCGCTGGATGTGTTGTTAAGTTTTTTGGGTTTAGTGCGGGATGGGCTCACCATTACTGCCCAGCCGAGCCTCAATATCCGCGAGCATATCTGGCTCAAAGCAGGTGGGCATAATCACCTGCGTATCTCGAGGATGATTCGTTCTTTGGCACTTTGTCACCAGTACGATCTGGCGCTGGGTTTACAGGAAGCGGTGATACGTATTGGTACCGAGCAGGGCATCGTTTCGGATGCCTCGATCCAGTATTGGAGCGAGGCGCATAAGGAGTAGCCTGAATTACTCAGTTGTTGCTATTGGCATGCCGCAATAATAGAAAAGCCGTAAAGCCTTACATCTGGCGTTCCTTCAACGAGGCAGCCTCTTCGGCGTGATGTGGTTACCGGGTCTGTGAGTGTCTGGAAGTAGCTGAAGTGGTAGCTCGCGGGGTCATCGTTATTCACGTCGGTATCTAACTGAGATACGATCCTTTCGTGTGTTGCAGCGCTGAGTGCTTCCCATTGATCCGTATTGCCCTTCTGTCTGTTATCCACATGCAGGTAGAGGGCGATAGGGAGCTTGATAACCTTCTTCTTTAGTGCTTTTCCCAGGCTTGTTTCATCAAGCTCGATGAGCTGATTGACGGCTTTCTGCCACGGGCGAACGAGTCGCTGTGTCGTTGTTGCGTATTCTTCACCAGGTTGACGACCGTTCACAGAAGCACGAATGACTTTCAGTTCGACGAGAAAACTGGTACTGCGATAGTCGAAAATGATATCCACTCGGCCTTTGCCGCTGGCTTCATCTGTCTGACGAGATACCTGTACTTCAGTGGCAATGTGGCCAATCTGGCTATTAAAGCCATCACTTAGCAGCGCCTTGATAAAGGTACCGTAGAGTTCCCGCTCATTGGGAATACGTGTATTGCGAATGAAATGACGCGTATCTGGATCGTCAAGCGCTTCCCCCAAAGCACTGCATAACGTCACCATCATATCGCGCGAAACACGTGCCCCCGTGATGTTATCCGGATTGCTGTAGTAGAGCTGCCTAGGTTGGTCTGCCATCCTTGTTCCCTTTTATTAATAATAAACAGCATGATACACCTCTTGGCCATACTATTCGCTTAAGGGGTTGCTTGGCGCGCTGGTTGAGTTGGCTGACGGCTACCTCTTATTTGAGCGTGTCTGAAAAGGCTTCGTCCAACCACTTAATGAAGTTCCGCTTGGCTTTAAATTCGCTACGTAGCTGCGTCAGTATTTGCGCGAAAGCAGTGTACTGAGCTGGCGTTTCCAGGCTCTTTTTCAGCTCTTTAAGCAACGCGATGCCCTGTCGATAGCCTTGGTTGTTAGTCTGTTTTACATACAGCCTTACCAAACGCAGGTACAGTGGTATACGTGCATCGGGAGAGGGCAGGGCTTTGGCTAATTGATACAGCAAGTGCGCTGATACTTTATGCTCAGCGCATAATGCTTGGGCATCGTCCAAACGTCCCTCGTACAAATAAACTTCCAATAAGGTGTCTTTTGCCCGCTGTGCTTGGTAGAAGGGCACCTTCTCCGACGGTTGGGTGATGCATTTTAATAGCCAGTCACAGGCCAACTGGCGATAATCGATGGCTAAATTATGCGCCTCCATCAGCGCCACTAGCTGCCGGTAATCCTCCAACTGTTGGGTGTGCTGATAGATCCCCCACTGTTGCTCCGCCGCCGCGTCTGTTTCACCGCGATGCAGTTTTAGGCGTATCTCAAGCCGGTTGCGTTCAAGGCGCCAGTGATAGTCGTTTTGTTTCTCGCACTTAGCGGCATAGTTTAGCCACGCTTCTACCTTATCCCAGGCTTCATACTCCATACACAGCTCAGCGGCCTCTAGGCAGTCCTTCTCGTCGCTGATGGTTTTCTGATACAACGCCAAGATAGCGGCTAGGTCACCGGCGGCTTGTGCGCGCTTAAGCAAAGGATCGCGCAGGCGAATCAATCGGTAGCGATCCTCCCATTCCATGGTGGCTGCTTGGTTCGGCAGTGCATCCAGGGCTTGTTGCAGGCGCTCATGGTAGGCGTCTTGGCTCGCTTGGCTCAGCACGTCTAAATATGCATCAGGAATGGGTGGGTATCGATCCTCTTCCCCGCCAAAAGATTTTTCATACAGATAGCCTGCTAGCTTGTCGGCAGGCCAGTCGAGCCGCTTTACGGTCTGAATGTGCAAAGTGTGTAAGAGGTGTTCGCAGTGGAAACGAAAGCCGCCGGAGTCATCAATGGTTTCCAGTGCTTTATCCATGCGCGCGAGTGCGTAGTCCACCAGTGCCAAGCTTTTTTCTGGGGGGAGTTGCGGCACCTGTTCCACCAGTTGTTCAATAACGGCTTCTGCTTTGCTGAAATAGTGGCTCACTTGCGAATAGCGGAACAACCCGCGATTAATGGGAAACGCGGCAGTGATACGTTTTTTCAGCGCCTTGTGATCCAGCACGCCCAGTGCCGCATCTGCTTTCAACGACCACTGCTGGTGCAGCACCGGGTCATTTTCAATAAGCGTTAGCAGCGTTTTGACCAGCGAGGGTTTGTCTAACGTCTCTAAGTAAGCGTGAATGCGATCTGAAGTGTCGCCCTCTGCCAGCTGTGCTTGTTTGGCATGCTCGGCGCGGTACGCTAGGGCAACGGCTACGCAGTGCTTGCAGAAATCAATGCCTTCGGAAGCGGGGCAATTACAACCGCCGCTCAAACCTTGCTTGGTTAACTTCAATGCCACATGGTAAAGCTCGCTGCCATCGACGTCAGCGTTAATGGTGGCACCGCTTTTATCCCAGTTGATCACCATGCCCTGTTGGTAATATTGAACCCCGCGGGCAAAAGCCGCATCACCCGCCAACATAACCAGCTGTGAGTCTGAAATTAACGTCTCATCCATTGTCGCCGCCTGACACTTCTGTAGAGCTAAATGACGTATAGGCTAACATTAACCGCAGGGTGCTGACTGTCACGGGGTATGCGCTAGCAGCGCGCCAAGCAGAAGCAGTAGCGAGAGTAGGGGTAGTGGCATTGCTGGGATGGCCCTCAAAACGCTATAATAGGCGATTAACCTTTCACGCCCCACTTCCTCTCAATCAGGGTGTTGCCGCTATGCTACGTATGGCCCAAGAAGCACTAACGTTCGATGACGTTCTCCTCGTTCCCGGCTTCTCCGATGTCCTACCCAAGGATGTCAGCCTCAAAACCCGCCTGACCCGCAATCTTTCGCTCAATATTCCGCTCCTCTCTGCCGCGATGGACACCGTTACCGAAGCGCGTCTAGCGATTGCGATGGCCCAGGAAGGCGGCATCGGCATCATCCATAAGAGCATGGCCATGACCCAGCAAGCCGCTGAGGTGCGCAAGGTCAAAAAGCACGAAAGCGTGATTGTGAAAGACCCGGTCACCGTTAGCCCTAAAGCCAAGCTCGAAGACCTGCTCGCCATGGCCCGTGAATACGGCTTCTCCGGTTTCCCCGTGGTAGAAGGCGAAACCCTGGTGGGTATCGTGACCGAACGCGACATGCGCTTCCAGCCCAACCATGGCGACAGCGTTGAAGCGATCATGACGCCGCGCGACCGGCTGGTTACCGTCAAAGAAGGTACCGACCTCGAAACCAGCAAAGCCAAAATGCGCGAACACCGCATCGAAAAAATGCTGATCGTTGATGACGAGTTCCACCTGCGTGGCCTAGTCACCTTCCAGGATATCGAAAAAGCCCGCACCTACCCAATGGCTGCCAAAGACAGCGACGGCCGTTTGTTAGTTGGCGCAGCGGTAGGCACCGGCCCGGAAACCCCGGATCGCGTGGCGGCACTGGCTGAAGCAGGCGTGGACGTGATCATTGTCGATACCGCCCATGGCCACTCCCAAGGCGTTCTCGACCGCGTTCGCTGGATCAAAGAGCACTTCCCGCAGATTCAAGTGATTGGCGGCAACATCGCCACTGCCGGTGCTGCACGGGCGCTGGCCGAGGCGGGTGCGGATGCCGTTAAAGTAGGCATCGGCCCTGGCTCGATCTGCACCACGCGCATTGTTGCCGGCGTTGGCGTACCGCAAATTACCGCGGTTTCCAACGTGGCCGAAGCGCTCAAAGAGTACGACATTCCGCTGATTGCCGATGGCGGCGTGCGCTACTCCGGTGATTTGGCCAAGGCGATTGCCGCTGGCGCCAGCGCCGTGATGGTCGGCGGCCTGCTGGCCGGTACCGAAGAAGCACCGGGCGAAGTCGAGCTCTACCAGGGCCGTACCTACAAAGCCTACCGTGGCATGGGCTCCATGGGTGCCATGTCGCAGAGCCAGGGCAGCGCCGACCGCTACTTCCAGGATAAGAGCGAAGGTGCCGAGAAACTGGTGCCGGAAGGCATTGAAGGCCGCGTTCCCTATAAAGGCATGATGAGCGCCATCGTTCACCAACTGATGGGTGGGCTGCGCGCTTCCATGGGCTACACCGGCTGCCGCGATATTCAGGAAATGCGCACCAAGCCGGAGTTTGTACAAATTACCGGTGCTGGCTTTAACGAATCCCACGTCCACAACGTGCAGATCACCAAAGAAGCCCCCAACTACCGGGTGAGCTAACCAGCGTAGTTAGTTAAAACGGCGGCGGGCACAACAGCTCGCCGCTTGCTTTTTGGCCTTACCAGCGGCACCCACACCGCTTAACCGAGACCCCGCCATGAGTGACATTCACGCCCATAAGATTTTGATTCTCGACTTCGGCTCGCAGTACACCCAACTGATCGCCCGTCGCGTACGCGAGATCGGCGTCTATTCCGAAGTCCGCGCGTTTGATATCACCGAAGAAGAGATCCGCGAGTACAACCCCAACGGCATTATCATGGCCGGTGGCCCGGAATCCGTGACGGAACTGGACTCCCCGCGTGCGCCCCAGTGCGTGTTTGAAATGGGCCTGCCGGTGTTTGGTATCTGCTATGGCATGCAGACCATGGCCGAGCAGTTGGGCGGTAAGGTAGAAGGCTCGAACCAGCGCGAATTCGGCTACGCGCAGATTCAGATCGACGAAGACAACGCGCTGTTTAAAGACATCAAAGACCACGTAGACGCTAAAAGCGGCAAAACCCTGCTGGACGTATGGATGAGCCACGGCGACAAGGTCGCCGAAGCGCCCGCCGAGTTCACCGTGACCGCCTCCACGCCGAGCTGCCCGATTGCCGCCATGGCCTGGGAAGAGAAGCAGTTTTACGGCGTACAGTTCCACCCGGAAGTGACCCACACCCTGCAGGGCCAGCGCATTCTTGAGCACTTCGTGCTGGATATCTGTAAAGCCGAAAAACTCTGGACGCCTGCGCAAATTATCGAAGACCAGGTACAGCGCGTGCGCGAGCAAGTGGGCGACCGCCATGTACTGCTTGGCCTCTCCGGCGGGGTGGACTCTTCCGTAGTTGCCGCGCTGCTGCACAAAGCCATTGGCACCCAGCTGACCTGCGTATTCGTCGACAACGGCCTGCTGCGTAAAGCGGAAGGCGATCAGGTCATGGAAACCTTCGCCAAGCACATGGGCGTGAAGGTGATCCGCGTAGACGCCGAAGAGCTGTTCCTCGGCAAGCTGAAAGGCGAGAAAGACCCGGAAGCCAAGCGCAAAATCATCGGCAACACCTTTATCGACGTGTTCGATGAAGAAGCCAGCAAGATCGACGGCGTCGACTTCCTGGCCCAGGGCACCATCTACCCGGACGTGATCGAATCCGCTGCCTCCAAGACCGGCAAAGCCCACGTGATCAAATCCCACCACAACGTAGGTGGCCTGCCGGAAACCATGAAGCTCAAGCTGGTCGAGCCGCTGCGCGAACTGTTTAAAGACGAAGTGCGCAAACTCGGCCTGGAACTCGGCTTGCCCTACGACATGGTCTACCGCCACCCATTCCCTGGCCCCGGCCTGGGCGTGCGTATTCTGGGCGAAGTGAAGAAAGAGTACGCCGACATCCTCCGCGATGCCGACGCCATCTTCATCGAAGAGCTGCGCGTTTCCGGCTGGTACGAAAAAACCAGCCAAGCGTTTGCCGTGTTCCTGCCAGTGAAATCCGTAGGCGTAGTCGGCGACGGCCGCCGCTACGAGTGGGTCATCGCGCTACGCGCAGTAGAAACCATCGACTTCATGACCGCCCGCTGGGCGCACCTGCCTTATGAGCTGCTGGAGAAGGTTTCCAACCGGATTATCAATGAGTTGGAAGGGGTTTCGCGAGTTACTTATGATGTCTCCAGTAAGCCGCCTGCTACTATTGAGTGGGAATGATTACACGTTAGGCACTAGCGGGTACTGACTGGTATCAAGTTTATATTAAGCTCATGTTTTCATGGGCTTTTTTGTTTTTCACTGTCTAGCAACTTTTGGCAACGGGAAGCACCGCTTGAGCGTGGTATCCAAGGTGGTGCTATTGAGTCGTGATGCCATGAGTGATAGCCGATACCATGCTGTTTGATCCTATATGTCTATGGTATCAATGTTTGGTAAATATTTGTTTTTATTGTATTTTTACCTTTTTTGGGGTGATATTGCAGCATGGTATCGAATTTGAAGAAGGATAAGGATCTTGCTGACTGATACCAAGCTGCGCAACCTCAAGCCGAGGGATAAGCTCTACAAGGTGAATGACCGAGATGGCCTATATGTGGCTGTCACTCCAGCCGATTGTATTTCGTACCGCTACAACTATTCGGTTAGTGGTAGGCAGGAGACCATCAACTTTGGCCACTACGGCGTCGGTGGCATCACCCTGGCCGAAGCCCAAGAATAAGTCACCGGCCAAGGAGAAGGTACGCGACAAGGCACGAGTGAAAGATGCAGAGACGTTTGGTGCCTATATGAAGAAGTAGTTGCGCGGGAACCACATGGCCGACTCCATCCGCAACATGAGTTGCTCAGTCTATACACGTGAGTTGAAGCCGAAGTTTACCAATCAGAAGCTGGCCGAAATTACCCATGGGGACTTGCGGGCACTGACCGATACCATCGTTAGCGTGGCGCACCGGCCACCGCCGTTCATGGGCGCGAAATCGTATTAAACGTGTATCGCTGGGCAATCGAACGCGATCAGAAGGTTGAGAATCCGGCAATATTGGTGCGTGCAGCATCCATCGTCCGGTTCGAGTCGCGTGATCGTGCGTTGACGCCAGAAGAAATCGGGCTGATTATCGGTACATGGAAAGGGTGGGTACAAGTCCAACAAATCGTGGGGAGAAGCGAAGGCATGATCTATGATTCTGAATACGCGCTGGAACTGCTCCGGATCGGCTCCGGACACGATGATGCCACTTTCCGCGAGGGCCAAGAGGATGCCATTCGTCATATCGTTGAAGGAAAAGGCCGTTTGCTGGTCGTGCAGAAGACCGGGTGGGGCAAGAGTTTTGTTTACTTCATCGCGACTAGGTTGCTGCGGGAAGCTGGGGCCGGTCCTGCGTTATTGATCTCGCCGCTGCTGGCGCTGATGCGAAACCAGGTTGCGGCGGCAGAGCGGATGGGGGTTCACGCCGCCACAATCAACTCCGACAACATGGACGACTGGAAGGTAGTTGAGGGCAAGCTGGCCAAGGGGGAGATCGACATTCTCTTGATCTCGCCGGAGCGCCTAGCGAACGAGCGCTTCCGGACACAGGTTCTGGCCAGCATCGCTGCACAGATTTCGATGCTGGTCATCGACGAGGCACATTGCATTTCCGATTGGGGGCATGACTTCCGCCCTCACTATCGCCTGTTGGAGCGAATTGTTCAAACGCTGCCGCCCAACCTACGATTGCTCGCCACAACGGCCACAGCGAACAATCGCGTGATGGAGGATCTCGCTGCCGTGCTTGGTCCGAAGCTGGACGTCTCGCGTGGCGACCTGAATCGAACCTCGCTTTCTTTGCAAACGATCCGCCTGCCCAGCCAAGCCTTGCGCCTTGCCTGGCTGGCAGAGCAACTGACCACGCTGCAGGGCCACGGCATCATCTACACGCTGACGGTTCGTGATGCCAATCAAGTGGCGCTATGGCTGAAGATCCAAGGCTTTAACGTGGAAGCCTACACCGGTGAAACTGGCGATCGTCGAGAGCAGCTCGAGCAGGCGCTGCTCAACAACCAAGTCAAAGCGCTGGTTGCCACAACAGCTCTAGGGATGGGTTACGACAAGCCGGATCTGGCATTTGTCATCCACTACCAAATGCCAGGATCCGTCGTCGCCTATTACCAGCAGGTTGGTCGCGCGGGACGTGCACTGGAGTCCGCGTATGGGGTACTCCTCAGCGGTCAGGAAGAAACTGACATCACTGACTGGTTTATCCGGAGTGCCTTCCCTACCCGAGAGGAAGTTGCTGATGTCTTGGGAGCACTTGAAGAGGAGCCCAATGGGCTGTCTGTCCCCGAGCTGTTGAGCCGAGTTAATCTAAGCAAAGGACGTGTTGAAAAGACGATTGCGTTACTTTCTCTCGAGGCGCCCGCTCCTATTGCTAAGCAGGGCTCCAAATGGCAACTTACGGCAGCAACACTGAGTGATACGTTCTGGGAGAGAGCGGAGCGCCTCACTACGCTTCGGCAGGATGAGCACCAACAAATGCAGGAGTACGTTAGCCTTCCGTATGGTGATCATATGGAGTTCCTTATTAGCGCCCTTGATGGTGATCCCATCGCTGTCAATAAACCTAGGTTGCCCCCGCTGTCTAATATGGTAGATGCTGAACTGGTCAAGGTGGCCGTAGAGTTTCTTCGTCGCACTAGCTTGCCCATTAAACCGCGTAAGAAGTGGCCAGATGGCGGGATGCCGCAGTATGGCGTTAGGGGGGGAATTGCGCGTGCATATCAAGCTAATTCAGGCAGGGCTCTCTGCGTGTGGGGGGATGCTGGCTGGGGTAGTATTGTGCGGGCTGATCGATACCAACATGGCCATTTTTCTGATCAATTAGTGCAAGCATGTGTTGATATGATTACAGAATGGCAACCAAATCCGGTTCCTGAATGGGTCACAGCTATCCCTTCGTTGAAGAATCCCAGGATTGTTCCGGATTTTGCTAAAAGGCTGGCTGACTCCTTAGGACTGCCTTTCTATCCGGTGCTCGTGAAAACGGAAGACAGACCTGAGCAGAAGACCAGGGCCAACTCCTCTCAACAAGCTCGTAACCTTGATGGCTCTCTCGATATAGCTGGTGAGCCTATTCCTAGTGGGCCTGTTTTACTGGTCGATGATATTGTGAATTCGAGATGGACTTTAACAGTTGCAGCATGGCTTCTGCGTAGGGCGGGAAGCGGTGAGGTTTGGCCAGTAGCTCTTTCACAAACTGGACACGATGATTGATGCAAGTTCTTTCACCTAATACTCAGGCGATTCTGTTGCTAACTGCGCCACTCATCGCGGGGCGCGGTACCCCTACAGCCGATTTGTTAAGTCCTGGCGAGTACAAGCGTCTCGCCCGCCATTTACTCAAGCTCCAACGTCAACCCGCAGACCTCATTTCTCCAGAAGCTACTGACGTGTTGCACGCATGCCATCCGGTGATTGATGAGGTTCGTCTGCAGCGGTTGTTGGGGCGTGGATTCCTATTAAGTCAGGTGGTTGAGCGCTGGCAAACGCGGGCAATTTGGGTTGTGAGCCGTGCTGATCCTGGGTATCCACGTCGTCTTAAAGCTCGATTACGAGAGGACGCTCCAGCGGTACTTTATGGCAGTGGTGACATCAGTTTGCTGGAAGCGGGCGGACTGGCTGTTGTCGGATCGCGAAAAGTTAGTGATGACTTGGTTGACTACTCCATGTCAATTGGTCGGTTAGCCGCTCGTGCTGGACGGACCATTATTTCGGGCGGAGCAAGAGGTGTCGATCAGGCTGCAATGCGAGGTGCATCGGAATCAGGCGGAAAGGTTATTGGTGTTCTTGCTGAGCATCTTGAAAAGACCGTTATGAGCCGTGCGGAGAGGAATCAACTACGTAACGGTAACCTGACTCTTGTTTCCGCGTACGACCCGAGCGCTGGCTTCAACATTGGTCATGCTATGCAGCGCAACAAGCTGATTTATGCCTTGGCGGATAGCTCGTTAGTGGTAAATTCTGACCTAAACAAAGGCGGTACTTGGGCTGGTGCTATTGAACAGCTCGAAAAACTCAATTTTGTTCCAGTGTTTATCCGGTCAACGGGGGAGCCCTCCGCAGGATTGGATGGTTTGCAAAAGAAAGGCGCACTGCCCTGGCCGAATCCACAGGACGTGGATTCCTTCGAGGACTTGTTCAACGTGGTGACGCCCACGTCGGCGGCTCTCTCACAGGTTGATTCAATGCTGTTTTCGAATGAAGAACTATGGTCGGCAGACGACAAACGAACGGCACCAGAGGACGGAAGCAAGCCATCTGCGCCGGGCAACGTTATTTCCGATGCACAGCCGCCCGCTCCGGTATTGGAAGAGCTGCCTCCAGCCAAGTCAGAGGCCGTACCACCATTAGATGGGGGCGCGGAAGCTCCGCAGCCAGAATCGACCCCGGCCGAAGTGCTCTTCTCTGCCGTGCGCGCAGCGATTCAGCAGCTATTGAGTGTGCCGATGAAAGACGTGGAGGTGGCTGCAGCGCTGGATGTATCAAACACGCAGGCCAAGGCTTGGTTGCAGCGGCTGGTTGAGGAGGGTGTGTTGGAAAAGGAAAAGAAGCCTGTACGCTATGTAAACAAAGCACAATGCTTATTTGATTAATTACTTGTCTGAGCCTGCTAGCAGTGTTGTTTTTTTATATGGTATATTTCATGGTCTATTTGCATTGTCGTGGTATAGGTTGTTGATTTTTAAGGTTATTATTTTCTTATTTATAATAGAGTGGGAGTAAGCGTAGGCTTATTTATATAGTTGCGTGGGCGCAAGTGATGTAGCCTAACCTTAAACTGTTCGGTATCAGGTCTATATTTAGTATTGAGAACATGCAACGGTAAAATTGTTCGCTTCGAGCGGCGGTAAGGATACTGCCGTTTTTGCTAAATGTAGGGTAGGGGCCAACTCACGCACCCTGATTTGTTCGAAATGGACGGCTGAGGTAGGAGCATGAAAACTTATAGTACATCGCAACTGTCCGCCCTGACTCGCCTCTTCTCTGCCGCTGTCTTCCGAGAATTGGCGAAAAAAGGCCAATCTGGCTTATTCTGTCGGCTACTCGGACAAACAAATTTGCTTGATAATGCCGGTTCAGATGCGACTGTTGGAGATGTTTTCGACCAAGCATTCGAAATTTTGAAGGTCGCTGGACAGCGCGATGAATATATTTATCGAGCGGCTATCAGCCAGAAGATACTGATGGGAACGCACACTCTACGCACAGCCTCAATGCTCAATGAGTTTCGTGCTGGTAGTAGTAAGGCTGATCTCGTTATCTTGAATGGCACTGCTACCGTTTATGAGATCAAATCAGAGCGGGATTCTCTTGCGCGACTCGCCACCCAAGTCGAGAATTACAAGCGCGTTTTCGCCAAGGTAAATGTAATCGCGAGTGAAGGTCATATAGACGGGATAATAGAAACGGTTCCGAAAGATGTAGGGGTAATGTGTCTTTCAAAGCGCTTCCGGATAACAACAGTGCGTGAAGCAGCGGAGTGTCCTGCGCGAATCTGCCCGGTAACTGTTTTTGAGTCATTGCGTATGGCTGAAAGCAGCACAATCTTGCAGACAATGGGCGTGGTGGTGCCTGAGGTACCTAACACTCAACGGCATGCCGTTATGCGTGACCTGTTCGCTAGGCTAGACCCGGTCGAGTTACATGTAGAGATGGTTCGCACTCTCAAGCGGACGCGTGACCTTGCACCGCTTGGTGACTTTGTCAATCGTTTGCCCAAATCTTTGCAAGCTGCGGCGCTTTCTATATCGGTGCGCCGCTCTGATCACCCGAAGCTGCTTGGCGCCATTGAGACTCCGTTGCAAACAGCCATGACTTGGAGCTGAACGTCGTATGTATTATCCCTATTTTCGCGGAAAACAATACGAGCTTATTACCATCCGAGAGATGGCGGTAGTGCTTGCCGAAAAGAATTTCGTACCTGTGATTGAGCCAGTGAGGGAATCACTTGGCGGCCTTAAAAAGGCCTTAAGTACAGTATCCGAAGCCGGGGGACGTGCAATTGTTATCGTGAATCCTTATTACGGTGATCATAAGGAAGACGGGGCGAGTATTACTGGCCTACTCCAAGAAAGTTTTAACAACATTGACAATATCTCTGCCGGCATTTTGTTGCGTAAGGACATGGACGTTAACGAAGTAATGGCTTGCTATAATCAACATGTCAATCATCACCCTGTTCTAGTCCACGCAGGCTTCACTGCTCCTAAGGAGCTGGCAGTTGCGCTGGAGAATAACATGGCTGGCCTCACCAACATCTTTATCGAAGATCATGCAAAGTTGCTCTACCGGAAGCACTTTGGACAGGGGCGACGCATCCTCGTGCGTGATGGTTTTAAGCGGCAGCGTAATGCTGATTATAAGCCAATTGAAGAATTCTCTGATCTTCATGTCACCTATGATGAACTTGGCATGATGGGATTTGGAGATTTTTTGATCGCGGGCGACGTCTATAGTGAGAGTGGAGGCCCGGCTTATGCCGTTGCGATCCACTTGACCTTCATCGATCCGGACAAGGACGATGTCATGTACATCTATCACTTCGTCTCGAATACAAATGACACTCCAACCGATCCTGCCGGAAAGTTCGCCCAAGCACTGGAAAAACTGATCGCGAAACTGGACAGTGAAAATTCTCATATTCTTGAAACTGATGCGGTACAAGAGTTTCGCTCACTGCATGCAAAGGGCCACTTTCCCGGGCTCGGGTACGTCAAGAAGCTTTCGATGAAGCATCATATCGAGACTCTTGCCGCCTATTGTGGCTGAGCTCTATGCCAAAGCGATTTTGTTGTCCAGAGTGTTTCGATGATCGTACCCTGCGTGATCAACTCTTCCCTTCTCTCAATCCTGGTCACGGAGCATGTGATTTCTGTGGAACCGCCAACACCCAGCTCGTTGAGCCATATAAGCTGGCCAATTATTTCGAGCTCCTAGTCAATGCCTATGAGCCAAGTGAGGGCGGTAAGCTGCTGGTAGAGTGGATGAAGGATGACTGGCAGCTTTTTAGCCACCCGCGGATGGATACTGCTCACGCTAAGGAATTGCTCGGTGAGATTCTGGATGATGGGGAAATCGTCAGAAAAGGCTTTTTACCCTCTTCAAGCTATGTCAGTGAGGGCATTGCGCGATGGGACGAACTGCGTGACGAAATGATGTATGCCAATCGTTGGTTTCTTGAAGTTGAAATCGACCAAGTACGTCTCCGTGAACTTCTTGGAATGCTATTAGCTCGACAGTTACCCCGGCAATGGTATCGCGCACGCATCTCGACCGAAGATGAGGCCTTCCTAATTGAGAATATGGGCGCCCCCCCGAAAAGACGCTCATCACATGGTCGAGCCAATCCGGCGGGAATTCCCTATCTTTATTTGGGATCGCTTCCAGAAACCGCTGTGGCCGAGATCAGACCCCATACCGGTGAGCTTGCTTGCGTTGCCAATTTTACTATCCCAGAAATTAAAGCTGTGGACTTGCGTAATCCGCGTAAGATCGTTTCTCCATTCATCTTTTCCGAGTCTAGCGCGATTGCTCAGCTGCGTGCCGATTTACCATTCCTTGAACGTCTGGGTGAAGAATTGACTCGACCAGTTCAGCCTATGGGCGCGGCAATTGACTACATTCCGAGCCAGTATCTTTGTGAGTTTATTAAGAAGAAAGGGTTCGACGGGGTTGTCTATCGTAGCTCAGTCAGCGATGGCAACAATCTCGCACTGTTTGATCCCGAAAAGGCTGTCGGCGGGGAAGTGGAACTCTACAGCGTGTCCAAAGTTTTGGTCGAAGTAGCTGCTGTCTGAAATAAACGCACATTGGTATAGATACGGTGCAGGTGAGCGTCAGCTTCAAGAAGTGGGATCATCGGGGTCGATATAGTCGGCGGCAGCCGTTGCTGTTCCAAAATGCTTCGATCTGCTCGTTAGTCAAGAAATGAGGTGTAAAGCTTAGCACGGAAGCTGTACTGATGAATCCACATCGGTGGACTTATTATGACGGCTACGGCAGCCTAAACGCTGCGTTTTTTAAGCTGATGTTGTTGGCTTAGAACATCAGAGATACGCAAGAATCTGAGTTTTCCAACCCTTAGCCAAGTACTGCTGATGTAAGTGCCTTGTTCAAAGCGGACAATCATTACCTAGCTAAGCTGCAATACCTTCATAACTTGAAGGTGAGCGCGACGTGCGGGATAGTATTTAATACCAACCTATAACTTTAGCCAACCAACAAGCTAATAAAAATTGCGTTGTATTTAGGGGCAAGCATGAAAGAAGAAGCTGAGAGCAATATTGATGTTCCAAAATGGAAAGAAGCTACTAATCTTCTTCTTGAGCGGCTTGCTGATTTAAACGCAGCTGGAAATGACGGCTTTGAGGGGCTGATGCGCGACATGCTGGTTGAGCTTACCGGTATGCCGTTTAGTCTTGCAAAATCAGGCCACCAAGGAGGCTCAGATGTTAGATCCGAGCCCGCGAACTTTTTTAAGATCGGACTAGAAGCAAAAAGGTATCAAAAAGGTACTAGCCTTCCAGTCGACCAATTAAAGGCAAAGATTTTGGAAGCGGCTCGCTCAGACTATCCAATCGACCTATGGATACTTGCTGCATCACGCTCGATCTCAGTTACAGACAAAGAAGCACTCAGTGCCTTGGCAGATCAAGAAGGTATCAAAGTCGTTGTACTTGACTGGGATGATAAAGGAGCCACTGCACCCATCTTTCCTTTGGCGCTAGCCTCAGCAACAAGCTCTGTTAAAGCCCACTTGGGAGAAGATGCAGCATTGGCGGGTGCTATATCTAAACTAAGAACACTATTTGAGTTTGGCACAAAAGTATCTCGGTTGATGGACGAACTTTCTGCAGCAGACGCTGGCTATGCTTCGGCCACGCGAGCGGTTAAACGTTGGCTCGAAAATTCTCAGCAAACCAAAAGTAGAGCCTTGGCTCGTTTGAAAGGTCATCACGATTTATTGAGTTCCTCCACTAAGCTAGTGGAGCGTTTAGAGCTTCATGCTTCAATTAACGACTGGTGGGCCGGGGAGGATCTGTCTCTTGTCTTACTGGGTAATGAGGGAACAGGGAAAAGTTGGGCTGCTCTGTCTTGGTGGTACAAGCTTGCCGAAAGTGAGAATGAACCACTCACTATTTTTCTACCTGCCAAAGACATTCAGGGAAATAACCCTATAGAAAATATTGCGGCTTACTTAGCCGAAGTTACCGAATTAAGGGGGCGTGAGTTTTGGAAACGTCGCCTTTCACTATGGGATAAAGCACCGGAACCATTATCAGTTTTAATCATTTTGGATGGGCTAAACCAGAATTGGAGTAAGCGAGATTGGTCTGATTTTTTGCAGCCAGTACTAGATGATACCTATCGCGGCCGGTTTAGAGTGCTGATGACCTGTTGGCCTGGCTGGTGGTCTTCCATCGGTGAGTTAAAAAACCTGGAGCCGAAAACGAAATCTTTGGAAGTCACCAATTTCACTGATTTGGAATTGAATGGTCTTCTCAGGAAACACGGCATCACAAGAGCTGAATTCAGTAGAGAGCTTATAAATCTAATACGAGTTCCGCGTTTGTTTACTTTAGCGCTAAAACATAGAGAGGAGCTTTCTGAAAGCGGTGATATTACCGCTGAACGACTTGCATATGTGGACTGGAAGCATCGTTTGAGTCGTGGTTCGGCTAGGATGGACTGGTCTGACCACGAGTTTCAGCACTTTATAGCGAATCTGGGGAGCGAGCTAGGGGCTAATTTCGAGACAGCCACTCTGACGACTAAGGAGCTGGTTGAACGGCTTGGGCGTGATAGCGGGGCTGAGGCCGCCGACCTCAGGGTTACTATACAAGATTTAGTAGCCGGTCGTTGGCTTGAGCCGTCAGGCGACCCTAACCGTTATCGTGTAAACAAAAAAATGGCGCCTTTTGTTCTCGGGATTGCTTTGGCTTCACAGCTCAGGGCAGTGGACGGGATAGAAAATGCTAACGCCCAACTGGCAGACTTTGTTGATCCATATCGAGGGCAAAGTTTGGGTGTTGCAATCTTAAGAGCAGCAGCAACTGCAGCCTTGCTTGACCCTAGAGTTGGTAATGACGCGCGAAAAGGACTTCTTCTTCGCTGGCTTTGCGAGCAAAACTTTGGAGCTGTCGACTTTGATGCTTGGTGGCGACTAGTTGGAGCAGACACCGGTCTGTTCTGTTCCTTGATCGAAGAGCAATGGCTTTATCCTGATAGGCGAAGCAGTGTTTCTGAAGATGAAGTCTTCATTAAAGGGCTTGCGAATGCATACGAATTCGATGCAGTAGCACCGAAAATTCGTTGTGTTCTTACCAAGTGGATGGGATGGGTTTGGCCTGACCCAGACGAGGGGCAGTTCATCGGTGGCTATGATTCCAACTCGGCTCGATCCCAAGAAAACCGAGCTGAAGTTCTGAAGAACGTTACGAGCTGGAAGCGTCAGAGCGATAATTCAGATTGGCCTAAAATCCAATACTTGGCGGATGGAAATGTGAGCTGGTTGAGTCATCGCGCCTTAGGTGTTCTGTCTTTCATTCCAAGGGCCCCTCTCTCCAGTGCATTCGAGGCATGGGCTATCAGTCGATTCATTCTTGGAAGGGCTCGCCATATTGATGAACTAGCTTGGGTTTTGCGTCTAAACCTGCTCGATGACCTTGAAGCACGAGAGATGCTCCTGGGAATCGTCGAGCGGCTTTTGGCTCGGAATGATAAGGGCACGGATCGTGCCGCCGCTTGGTTGCTGAATTCCTTAGGGGATCGAGAGAGCCTTGAGCGCGCTACAAAAATTGAAGCTGGCTTTGAAGTTGATGAGCGTAAAAAGAATCTATTTCCGCCAAGATGCGACCACCGTTCACCACTGGATCCTGCGTATAACGCGGTGTCAATATCTGAAAATATTCCCAAAGGTAGTGAACTCTGGCACTTCCCTCGCTCATCAGGAGAGATAGACGTAAAGTTCGAATGTGTAGAGCAATCATTGTGCCGGGCAGTTCCCGACCGGATTCGCTCAATTTTCGTTGAAGCTGCTGCAAGCGCTGTTGATCGGACAGATGATCAACTGAGAGGTTTAGCAGCACACGTGGGCAAGATCGTCATTCTTCTCAACAAAAAAGAAAGGCTTCAGCTTGCTAGCGTGTTCCGAAAAAGGGCAGACAAAGTAGATGAGGGATCAGATGTTTCAACAGACTGGAGGCGTGCAGCAGGAGTGCTTGAGCTGTGGGGACAGTCCGCATTGGAGCAATTCAAGCAATTGAACTTGTCTGGGCTCGAAGCGGAAACACTGGAGGGAATGCTTGGCGCACTTACGCCGATGCATGCTGACGAGATTTCGGAATTAAAAGGCCTTTTGCCGAAAACGATGGATGAAGATAAGGCTAATGTGGTCTTGTTTTACTTGATTGAAGCCAATGCACAGGAGGCGGCAAGGGATTGGATAGCGTTACAAGAACTGCTGCTGAACGAAAATGAGAGAATTCGAAATCGGGCGCTTAGGGTAGCTGCTGTAGGAAAATCAGTACTAGCATTACGCTGTTTCGCTGATAGTGGTTGGAATGCATCAAGCGAACAGTCACTTGAGGAGCGTGCCTATGGCTCGTTTGCACTCAGTTGTGCCGCAGATGTGTTAAATGAGCCATCTTTATTAGATCGTGTTGATCCAGAAGTATGGGGATTGAAGTTGCAACGCGAAGGGGAGAAAAGCCAAAATATCGATAAATTCCATAAGTATTTGTACGATCAAGTGATTGACCTGGATAGAAGTGGAACTCGAACTTATCCAAACCATGCATGGGAACAGAAGAAAGCCATTGCTCACTTAGTAGAGTTTCGTGAAGAGGCGCTGTTAACTTGGCTTGTTACTTGGCTTAATGACCACGAAAAACTTCCTTTTGCTTCTACGTTAGACTCATTTCCAGTGATTGATTTGGCTTGGGTTCTAATTGGAAAAGGCTTGTCGGAAGGCTTCCGCCTTTGGGAAAAACTTGTAGAGGCGGAGCGTGAGGGTATTCACAAACACAACGATTTGGTTTTTATGCCGCTCTATTCTCCTAAGCATGAGCATATCGAAACCTATAAAGACACAATATTGCGTATGCTTATTTCAGACGCGAAAATTCGAGATTTTTCTTGGCATGCAATTAAGGCTAAGCGTTCGGAGTGGCTTGCAGAAACGATTCGAGACGATGTGAAATCAGAGTCCGGATTCAGACAAGCTCGAGGTTGGAAAATTCTTGGGTACACTGATGATAGACCTATTTTCTCGAATCTTTGGATAGAGTTGGATGAATATCGTCCTCAGCTTGGCTGGCTTAGGATTGTCGCAAATGCTGCAGAAGAAGAGTTTAAGCGCAATTGTTGGGCAAAGTACTGGTATGAAAATTATATCACTTCTAGTGATGTGGTTAGTCTGTATGCAAATTTTCAACTTATGTGTCTCTGCATAGATGGTCGCGCTCGATTTTGGATAGAGTGGCCAAAGATAGAAGCTGCACCATTAAAAAATTTAGCGTCGTCATACTGGAAGCTTAATAGTGAATACTTAAATCAAGAGCATAAACGAAGGAACAAGAAAGAGAAGGATAGTCTGTTCGGTCTGGATATTATGAAACAAACTCAAGCGCCTTGGTTTTAAGGCTACATACCTAACTCTGGCCCATCATAGTTACGTTGGTTGCGCTGGCGTTTGCTGAACGTTTTCTGGCGTTCCTTATCCGGCATGCTGTGGTAGTGCTCACGGAGCCTTTTCTTTAATTCAAGTACATAGGGTTCTTCTCAATGGCGACCACATAAACATATGGGGGGGAATAACCGGTTGAGCCACCCAGAATGCTCAATGCTTCATCGAACGTATCGAATGTCTCTCCTATGTCAGACTGCGCGTTGCATAAGCCAAAACTCACAAAACTAGCCCAATCCTAGCCGCACGTCCGAACATCAAGCCGAAGGTAGTGGGCTTCAGGTGATTTTTGTATATCAAGTACACGCTGCTGCAGAAGCTCCGCTGAAATAACGGTTGGTACTGGACAAAACGGTGTAGTCGGAGACTCATGATAGAACAGGTAGTGGCCAGCGCGCGGAAGTTTGGAAAGCTTAGGAAGCTGGCCCTTAGTGCTACCTTCATTGGCGTTGACACCCGCGGTACGTCCATATGCAAGCACGATCCACTCCGCTGACTTGAAGCACCCGGTTCAGGTGAGGCCTCATGCCGGTAAGAGTCATCGGTATGCATAGAGGGGCAACGAAAGTCATGTGCGACTACACTTGGCAGTCTTGCTAGCGACGCCTGCTTCGCCCAGGCCATGGCAGTTCACCTGTAAGTTCCGGTAAACCACCATCGTCCTCGACTCGTTCGCCGAAACGGCTCACCTCAATTTCTGGCATGTCATCGCTGTCAAACCATAGCAGCGATATAGTGGTGTCAGTGAGAGCGTAGTGCCTTGAAAGTTCGCAAAGATCAAGACCCTTTTCCCAATTTTCGAACCAAACGTCCTGTGGAATTTCTCCCATATCAGTTTGATTTTTCCCGAAGGATCTTATTCGATGAGCCACCGAGCCAGCCGGGATCCCCGACCGAGGAGAGATCCAAGCCCCGGCTTGCCTCAAAGGCGTAGAGCGTGCTGCATACCGTATTGCGCCGAGCTCCATAGTAACGAAAGCGCATGGTAAATCGCTGAGGCTAGCAAACCTCGACGCAGTAGCTGGGAACGAAGTGCCAAATAAATCAGCCATGTGCTGAATAAGCTCTAGAGAAGGCTCTGTCTTGGGAACGGCAGAAAGCCACTGTCGATAGGGCATCAGGAGTTCAGCGGCGAACGTGTCACAGGCAATTTCGTTAGGGTGTCGTTTAGCATATGACCAGGACGGGATTTCCTCGTGGCTCGACTCCAGACCGAGCACGATATGAGCAATTTCATGACAGATGGTGAATCGCTGGCGCTCATCAGTTTCCAGGGAGTTCACCGTGATTATGTGCTTCCCGTTTGGCTTCGTAATGGTGTAGCCGGATTCCCCTTCACCAAGCTCATCTTTCTTGATCTTGGCATTAGCTGCGGTCACGTAGGAGGAAAGATCCTTTCGAATGTTGGAAATATCGACTTTCGCAACAAACGAGCGAGCTCTCTGCCTGACATCTGCCTCGTCCATACTCAATCGTCCTCGTCGTCATCCTCGAAGGCCCTTTTAATTCGGGCAATCAATGTTGCGGGATCAGGCCTGGCATTACCCCGATGCCTAACTCCAGCTGCAGCTGTAAATACGTCGATACTGACAGAAGAATCTTGTAGCACAAATTTAACCAGGTTCGGGTCAGTGTCTGCATGGCCAACCAACCAAGTTACCAGTTCAGCGTCCCTTTCCGGCGGCTTGAGAACTTTCAAT
The DNA here is from genome assembly GCF_054065485.1 of Vreelandella sp. 2A-K22. Classification (NCBI taxonomy): domain Bacteria; kingdom Pseudomonadati; phylum Pseudomonadota; class Gammaproteobacteria; order Oceanospirillales; family Halomonadaceae; genus Vreelandella; species Vreelandella sp. 2A-K22. Next base: position 198,052 of record NZ_JBSUGC010000007.1, read on the forward strand.
AGCTTTTCAACTAAGTCTAAGGAGGGATTCGTTTTTTCACCCGTTTCGAGTCGGTGGACATATGCATGATCCACTGATGACAGTTGGGCAATTTCACGTAGTGAAAGTGTTCTGCGTTCACGTAGCGTCTTGATGGCGACGCCCAAGCCTGTTTGCGGCATGAGTTTTGATCCTAGCGGTTGCGTGAAAAGGCAATAGCTCTCTGTTGCACTCACCCCACATCCAGCCGAGTCCAAAGGCGATATTGCGGGGGGAGTTGCACCGACGCATCTGTCCTGATACATTGTTGTCTAGCCAGACAACAGAGCTAGGCTTAATGCTTACCTACGGTTGAATTGGTTTGGCTTGCCTGTTGTCTGTATGGGCAACGTATTGTGCTACAGCGGGCAGCCATTGACAACCTAGCTAGTGGCTGGGATTACATTGTAGGAGAATTATCATGGCCGGGAAAAATCAGCACATTGTTCCTCATCAAAATGGCTGGGCAGTCAAGGGTGCTGGCAACCAGCGGGCGACCTCTGTGCACGTCACACAGCAGCAAGCAATAGACTCAGGGCGAGATATTGCACGCAGCCAGAAGTCTGAACTTGTCATCCATCGTCCGGATGGTCGTATTCGTGACAAGGATAGCCACGGAAACGATTCCTTTCCGCCAAGGGGGTGAAGACACCATGACTGACATCCCCACCTACCATGTGCTCGCCTTATCAGGAGGCGGTTATCGAGGCCTTTACACGGCTACGGTTCTTTCTGAACTCGAGTCCACGCTGGGCCGTCCTATCGCTTCGCACTTTGATCTAATTTGCGGCACATCGGCGGGAGGGATGCTGGCTTTGGGCTTAGCTGCGGAAATTCCGGCCTATGAACTCAAAGCACTATTTGAAAACGAAGGCAGTCGAATCTTTGGTTGCCGTAGCCTTCCACGGCGCCTTCTGGGATTTTGGCTGACTGCCAAGCATAGCTCAGCGGGGTTGCGGGAAGTTCTGACTGAGCGCTTTAAAGAGACCACTATCGGCGACCTGAAGCATCGAGTTCTCGTACCAGCAGTTAACTACTCAACAGGTGCTGGGCAGTTCTTCAAGACGCCTCACCATCCGTCTTTTGAGTTGGATTATCGCATGAGAGTCGTTGATGTGGCGGTGGCGACAGCCGCCGCGCCCGTCTACTTTCCGCTGGCGCGCAACGATCGTGGTGTCTTCGCAGATGGGGGGCTGGTAGGCAATGCTCCGGGCCTATTTGGGTTACACGAAGTCAAGACTTTCTTGGCGCCGAATCAAAATGCGCTGATTCGAGTTCTTGCCATCGGCACGATGACCATTGGTGCGACCGTTCGTGGTGGAGCCAGCCTCGACCGCGGATTCGGCAAGTGGCGAGGTGGGCTCTTCGATTTGGTAATTTCCGCTCAGGAATCATCCGTGGACTACATGCTACGGCAGGCGTTGGGCAACAACTACTTTCAGATCGACGACAAGGCGACGCCAGATCAAAGCAAGGACGTCAAGGCGCTGGATCGGGTTTCCATTGGCGCCACGAATACGCTCAAGGATCGCGGCAACCATGCGGCGCAGCGTGCGCTCGGCGATCCTCTTTTCCAACCGTTTCGTGCGCACAAGGCCGGCGCTCCCATTTTCTATCACGGCCCCAACAAGAATGCTCCGGAGGCCACATGCTGAACCTAAGCCCGCTCTTCTTCACCACCCTTGATGACGAAACCTGCATGCACGACGAGTTGGATCTGACTCCTGAGCAACGCGCGCAGATCGCCTGTGCACGCAATGATGTCAGGAGCTGTCTACGTACCGGCGTTCCTCGCGTACTGAGGGCTAGCGGCTACACTGATGATGTTCCCCAGCCGCGCTTTTTCACCCAGGGGTCGTGGGCATACAAGACGCTGAACTCTCCGGCACAACGCCCTCAGCAAGCGGATGTAGATGATGGCTGCTATCTGCCAATGAGCTTCGTTTCACAGACGAAGCGTCCCAGTACTGCTGCGACGGTATTCTTTGCCGCTGTGGAAGAAGCACTAAAGCCGTTGGTCGAGGAAAAGCGGTGGTCGCTTGTCACCGATAAGCCGACGTGCATCCGCATTATTATCGCTGAGTATGCCCATATTGATATTCCTCTGTATGCCATCCCAGACGAAGAGTTTGCGGTTCTAAAGGCGTCGATGGAACAGCGTGGCTTCGATTCGATATCAGAAGCTGTAAACATGGCGGAGCAGGACATCTGGACAGCGCTTCCCGCTGACAAGGTGTTGCTTGCTCATCGTGAATGCGACTGGATGTCTTCCGACCCTAGGCCAGTGAAGGAGTGGTTCTTGGCAGAAGTGGCTGCAAAGGGTGAGCAGTTTCGGCGTGTGGTTCGCTACCTGAAAGCTTTCCGAGATTGGAGGTGGCCCAGCGGAGGCCCTGCCTCAATCCTGCTGATGGCAGCCGCAGCCCCACTCTTTGAGAAACGCGATAGGCGTGAAGACCTAGCTCTATTGGATGTTGTGTCGGCTCTGCCAGCCCGATTGCGTGGGGGAGTGAATAATCCTGTGGAAGAGTCCGAATCTCTCACTGAGCGACTTGGACAAGCGGGTGTTGAAGATGCGGCTAAGGCATTCGAAGAATTTGAGAAGGTGCTTCGAGGTGCCACCGACGCTGGCAGCCCTTCACAGGCCTGCATCTGGATGCGTGGTGAATTCGGCCCGCGCTTTCCGAATGAGCCGAATCGGGTCAAGGTGGTATCCGTTGCTGCAACTATTGCCGCAGCTCCCGCCTCCGCCGGGCCGAGCGAACTTGTTGGACGAACAAAAGCAGGATGAACAATACCGTAACGGTCGCAGACGTAATTGAGGCCTTCAAGCAACGAAGCTTCGAGTTCGTTGGCAAAACGGCTGACGGTTGGTTCAGGTTGCACGGGAATTTGGCTCTAACCCAAATCGATAAGGGCTATCGGTGTGAAGTTCAGCTCGATCCCACGTTTATCGATTTGCCTCGCATCCGACTTCTGGAAATTCCCCCAGAGCTTCCCGCAACTGTTCCTCATCTTGGCCCAGGTGGTGAGCTTTGTTATCTCGACAAGGGCACTGTCATCCTAAACATCCACGACCCTGTCGGGCAGTCACTGGCATGCCTGCAGCGAGCATCCGTCGTGTTTAGGCAAATCTTGAAGGGAGAAATGATCGAAGATCTCACTGAAGAGTTCTTTGCGTATTGGGGTGGCTGGCCTTGTCTTGTGGACATTCAGGGAGAAAACCTAGGGCAACAGCATTGTATAGTAGCGCAAGCCAATGAGACTTCTTTGTGGTTCATCACCGACAACGAAAATCGCACAACTGAGAAGATAAAGTCGCTCGGTTATCAAATTACTGATGACTCGGTTCTGACGTATCGGATAAGAACTGATGCTCAACCTCGCCCTCTGACCAGTCATTGGCCTCCTGAAACAGTTGGGGATATCCTGGCCTGGCAAAGTACCCTTGACTCTAGATGTCGGCGCAAGATTCACAAGCGTATCAAAGAGGGGAAAAGGAAGAAGGCTGGCGGCGCTCTGATCGTTATCGAGTCACCATTGATGACGTATGGTTTTGTGGTTCTCTATGACCGCCAACGTCCTGACCAAAAGAGCAAGCTCTCGGGTGGCCGGGATTCGAGCTATGGGTTGAAGGTGATGCCCATCTCAGTTGTCAGAATTGACGATCGATATCTTGCCCAACGGAACATACCGAATTCAAAGACCCTTGCAGGGAAGAACGTCGTCATCATTGGATGCGGCACGATCGGCGGCTATCTGTCAGACATGCTGGTAAAGGCCGGTGCGGGGACATGCGGCGGCAAACTTACGTTGGTGGATTTCGATTACCTTCTCCCGCAAAACATTGGGCGTCATCGCCTGGGGTTTCCGGACTTACTGTTGAACAAAGCTGAGGCCATGGCGAAAGAACTCAAGCGTTTGGCCCCAGGTGCCGAGATTCGTGCTCTGCCTGTGGATGTCAGGCAGGCTCAATTGGGAGAGCTGGACCTGCTTATAGATGCCACCGGGGAGGAAGCCCTCGGACATTGGCTGTGCGGCCGCTATCCGTCACCGACGCCCATGCTTTCGGTCTGGATCGAGGGGCCGGGAACCGCTGTTCGTGCGCTCCTAAGAATGAACGCCTCCGGCGCGTGCTACCGATGTCTATGGCATAGTAATGGAAGGGAGGAACTACGTTCCACCGTTGATCCTCTTCCTTCCATTCTGGAGGGGCATGGATGCGAGGGCTTGTATGTGCCATTCCCCGCATCGGTGTCGGTGCATGCGGCAAGTCTGGGCGCTGAAATGGCACTGGACTGGGTCAACGGAGTCTATTCTCCCGCGTTACGGACTAGGTTGATCGATAGCTCCCAGCAGCTTGCCACACCCGATTGCGATCCACTGCGGGATTGGGAGTGCCCCCTATGCAGTTCATGAGTTCTTGGAGAGCTGATGATAAGAGGATACTGCTGCATTTTTCGGAGCCTACGCTAGATATATTCTGTCAGCATGTTCAGGTCTGTGATACCGACTGCGAAGCAGGAGGGATTCTGCTTGGCTCGGTTCATGGAGCCCATATGCTCATTGAGCAAGCAACGGCGCCCACTGCATGGGACAGACGGTTTCGCTGCCTGTTCGAACGAATGCCATTTGGTCACGAAGCTATCGCCTTGTCTCAATGGACTGCTAGTCAGGGAACTGTACGCTACTTAGGCGAATGGCACACCCATCCGCAAGACCACCCTTATCCTTCTTGTCTGGACAGATCGGAATGGAACCGCTTATCAGTGAAGCGTCGGGACAAGCGACCAATGCTTGCTGTCATCGTTGGGCGAAAGTCTCTATATATTGAATTAGTGTCGAGTTCAGAATGCGGCTCGGTGTTTACTCCTTTGGAGTAGCGACCAATCAGGCTAATGCTATTCCGGCGTTCTGCCGTCGGGCCGTTGGTCTGCACCCCGCTCGTACCGAATCACGGCCATCTGGCTTTGATCTCTGACGCCTCCGGCCCATGAGGGCCTGTTTGCCGAGCGTGGCAGCGTCTGAGTCAGTGGGGGCGGCCCCTTTTTTACTGCATTATACGATAATTAGTGTTTGGCAAGGCTTACGTTGGAAACTTCTCCTGGTAAAGTTTTTGCACTGCACCAAAAGTGTCTATGCCGTGGCACGCCCTTTGAACTAAGACGAGATCTGCGAATCCTTGTGTGGGAGAGTTGGTCAGATAGTGTCCGAACAGTCGCTCCCCATCCTCAATCAACTTTAGCTCTGCCGCGCCGGTAGTCAGTTTGCGCTCGTCGGGCTTCCTGATATAGAACTCATAAATGTATCGCAGATGGATCGTATTATGTCGATCATCAACAGACAACGATTCTATCAAAGTCTGACTGTCCTGATGCTCTGTGTACGAGAGGAGGGAGTATCCTAGGTAAGTTTGTTTGATTACGAATGCAATGGGAATGGCTTTTGAGTCTCTGTCATTATTTGCACCATAGTTGGTACGAAGATGGCCGAACCAGACCCCGTGGATGATGGGGCGGCCGGTCCAACGCGCGAGCCACTTCGTTGTCCATGGACGTCGAAAGGCCCAGATAGAAACCGCAATAGCCCAGCTAACACCAGACCCAAGTCCTAGCATTAGAGCATGAATTCCATTGTCCCCAAACCCGACGTGACGCACTGATCCAACAAGACCAACAATAGCGATGGTCGTGAGGGACACGAAGAGTAGTGCCTTCTTGAACTCCTCGGTAGACAAGGCGACGTTTGCCATCTCTTAATTCTCTCCTGCGATATCTACGCCATCACAAAATAAGTGGACTTGGCCTCCCTGCGACACAAGGCCGACAAATGTAATACCGGGAAGAAGCGAGGCCAGAATAGCGGCCATTAATCTAGCGCCGGTGCCATGAAATCGTAGCGCAGCGTCGTGTGGAATAGGTGGGGAGATGAATTGTGATACGTGAGTCATCTGCCATGAGCACATATCAATGAAGTGAAAGCCATCATGGAAAGGACTGCACATTGTCGAGACTGAAGTCAGCGCAGATGCAATGTCATGGTCACCGAGCTGAGTTACGTTCGGTTCATAACACCCTGTGGTCAGCTGCAAGTGGGGCAGTTTCGACAGGTCGCTGTAAAAAACTACGCCTGTACCAGAAAAATCGCTGCAGCGATTGCTGGCGATCGACCTGAGCAGGCCCATTGCTTGATCAGTCCATTTGGTAGAGTTCGTATAGTTACTCAGGTTAATCTCCAGTAATCTCTTTTAATTCCTGGCGCACCTGCGCTAGCAACTCTTCGACCTGCTTCTCATTGCCATCACTGTAAGCCAGCGTCAGCAACGTGAGCGGATGCACCTCCATCACCTTGCACAACTCGGCCAACTTACTGAGAGTCGGGCTTTTTAGGTCACGTTCCAGGGTGCTCAGATAGGTACGGCTGGACACGTCGGAGAAGTCTTCCTGGCTTAAGCCGCGCGCCTTTCTGACTGTCTTCAATGCCTTCGCCAATGAGTACTTTTCTGCCACCAATGGTCTTCCCTCCAAAACTAAGATGACAGTCGATTGTGCACTATAGGGCTACAAACTATAGTATTCGTTTAGCGTTGCTCTGTGCGTTTGTACTAGATCGTAGCGCTATATTGGATTTGTACGATGTCAGCGCGTCTACTCAGCTATTACGCTTATGCAGACAAGAGGTTGACAACACTGAGTCCAAAGCGCGTGACAGCGTCACTGCGCCGTTGCAACTCGGTAGTGGTAAGCGAATTCTGGCGCCCGGTGTACAGACGTTTGCACCCGATTTATCAGATCACGGTACCGAGGGACTTAGATGAGCACTTGGGATAAACGCTACACTAATAATTGCTCAAAGTCTTGCTGAGGTCTGCAAGCAGTCCCATTAAGTGATCTCCATTCTTGGAGCATTCCCCTTATATCAGCCCCATCGATGTGGCCTTAAACAATGCGTGCTTAACGGTATAGACATTCATCTTTTCAACTATATTATTGGTATGGAATCTAACTGTTCGCTCAGATAAGTCCAGTATGATGCTGATTTCGTTGTATGTTTTTCCAAACTTAAGAAGGTTGGCGACTTCTAGTTCTCGTAGAGTCAGCTCTTTATAGTCAGGTGTCTCTTGGTTCTTCTCAAAAATACTTAAAAGGTTGTATAAATGCAGCTTCGCCATATCATCAAAATTTTTATTTAATTGAGATTCGGAGTTGTTAGTATAGATAGTTAAAATAGTCTTGGAGTTCCAGGTGTTTATAGAGAAAGAGATTCCGAGAGATATGTTATATGTTTTTGTAAGATAGGTAATGTCTGAGTCGTAGTACTCTTCTGGTGACCACTTGAAAGGCGTTATGTGATGCTTCGCTTCTTTAACTATGTCGCTTTTAATATACATTTTCCTATTTAGAAATTCAGTCTTCCACTCTTCTGGAAGGCTGGTTTCTAAATCAATTTCCATCCCGTTTCGGATAGTTAATAGCGAGTATCGATCCTCACCAAAATTCATTAAATACGACTTGAGCATGAGGCCTAGCCTGCTGCAACTATCTACCATGAGGTTTCACCATAGATATCTTAGCTGATTTAATGGTACCGACCATATCTTTTAATATAAGCCTAACATAAATTAATATACCGGTAACCTAGGTGTTTTTCAAGGAAGCCTAGCTACATTCTAAATTCAAGAGCGCGAGGTGAGTGATATTGCGTTCATCGAGTGCCTAAATCGTCATATCTTCGGTAATACGGGCATCAAGCCGCACGCCGACACGGCAGATGCTGGAAGCGGTAGGCCATCGAGTGTGCTTAACTCTACTGTTTGTTCCTTCAGGTAGATCTATCGGGGTTGCTCGACAGAACCGTTGAATAGCTTTGTAGAAGCACGGGTGCTTTCACCCATAGTGGATGGCTGCTTGAAATTATTTTTTTGCAGAAATGTATCGATGATAAAAGAGGTTACCATCCACCTTTTAAGCCTACCTTATAAGTCAGTTGGGTTTAATATTCGGCATGCTTTTTCCTTTCAATAATTGCCATCAGTAGAAATAGCCCTAAGCACATTGTCAAAACGCCATTCCAACTGCTAGTTGTGTATACAATCGACGAGGTGAATCCACCTACGGCACCGCCCAACATGAAAAAGGTCATATAGTTACTAGCTGCTTGTGCCTCCTTTCCATTGCTTCTAGAATATAATTTCTTTTGGTTTGATACATGAATGAGCTGTATTAATGCATCAAACAGTGCAGTGAATCCTCCTAGCCAAATTAAATTGTTTGGCAGTGCTATCGCGCATGCCAATAGTGCAATTCCAGTCATGAAAAGTCGGAGGCTTGTCTTGAATATCGATCCAGTTATAACAGGCGCGTAAATGGCAACAAGTGCTCCTAATACCCCCAGAAGAGAGAATAAGGCGATTTCTGTTGTAGAGAAGTCGAGTGACTGGTCAAGGTAAGTCGCAATATTAGTCCAGAAGGCTGTAAATGAAAACATCGTTGCAAAGCCATAGAAACAATATAGTCGGACGCTTCTATCTTCTAAAGTTGCCATAATATTTCTGCGTATGACATTCAAGTAACCAATATTCTTTTCTTTATTCTCACTATTAGGATTCATGTTTTTAAGAACAAAGCTTGCCCCCAAAAGCATAAGAAAAAAAGAAATTATATAAATGCCACGCCAACCTAAGAAATTTGATAAAATTCCCGATGCGAATCTAGATCCAATAATACCAAGAAGAACACCTCCCATAATATATCCAATGATATTCTCATGTTTTTTCTCTTTGTTATAAAAAGCAATTATCAAAGGAACAGAAGATGCGCCCACTCCTATGAGCGCATATCCTCCAAGGAGTATGTTGAAATTAGTCGAGAAATAGACCAAAAACAAGCCTGTACAGAGACATATATAGAGGGCAGCAATGATTTTTCTTCTATCTATTACATCAGCAACAGGAATAAATAAGATTAATGATAGAACATTTCCTATCAGTTGTGCTGTGAATAGATTGGTGCTTTGTACATAGGTAATTCCTAGAGATTCAGATATCATTAAAAATAAAGGCTGGATGTAATACATATTTGCGGCCGTGAGGCCACAAATAATGGGAATTGCAATAATGGTTAACTTGTCTTTTGTCATGACCAAAGCGTACCTCCAGTTAACATCTTATCGATGGAAAAGATGTGATTTTTATCTATATTTGACTACGTGCTTGACGCCAGTGCGTTGCATCCCGCAAGTTGAAAATTATGATTCATGGATGCAGGTGCGCCGATAAATCCAGAACTAATAGACTTGCAAGTCTCTGTAACACGATTAATGTCGTCAATAAAAATAACCTAACTTGGGTTGAAACAAAGAATCTCATCGATAACTTGCAACATGTCAGGTCGTTTAGCACTGATATCAATTCCCATACTACCTTCCGATCCGAAACTGGTTTTATCTGTATAGCTGAGAGCTTTTTTTGAGAATAATTTATTGACCTCTATATGTAACCTGTCAGAAGTGACAGTCAAAACTTAGCAATACTAAGCCTTAAGCGCGTAACGGGATTGCTACGCCATTGCAACAGCATAAAGGCCAAGCGGCTGTTTCTTGCCCTGGCAGATCGTTACCAGCATGCGTGGTTGCGCCGCTTATCGTTGGGTGAGGTAGAGCTCGGCAGTGGTAAACGCGTTCTGGTGCCCGGTGGACGTTTGCATTCGATTTATCAGATTACGTTACCAAGGGGTACACCTTCCTGGTTTACCTGACGTGTAGTCCAAAACCCGCCTGGGAAATTCCTGAACCGCAGATACCTAAGAACTTTGAAGGCATTTTTCAGGCGCATTTTAAGGGCGTGACGGCGGAGCCGTCACTGCGCATAAGCTACTGGAATATCGGGATTGGCTACTGATGTTTATTGCTAGATGGAGGCTGCCAACTGGCTACCAGAGCAAGTAGTCCCGGAAAGCGCGCTTCGAGGTCTTCGCTGCGTAGCCGGCTGCGTCGCTCCAGCCCATACTGCCGTTGGCGGATCACCCCCGCTTCGCGCAGTGCCTTGAAGTGGTGGGTCAGCGATGATTTGGGGCGGTCGAACCCGAACCAGCCGCATGGATGATCGTATTCCTGCGCTTCCAGCATCAGCTTGCGCACGATGGTCAGGCGCAGGGGATCGGACAGTGCGCCAAAGATGGCCTCAAGGCGCAGGTCTGCAATAGCCGGCTCCGGCAATGGGGCGGGCAGGTCGGCGGGTTCGCCGCCAACCGCAATCGATTCGGTTTTTCTGACAGTGCTCATGGATTGATTGTAGCAATTATACGAGATTTATCGAATAGGTTTGTCCCACATTCGTGCCCAGAGTCTTGATAGTGCGCTTCGGTATCGGAGGCATGGGCGTGAAGCTGTATCGGTTCACGGTCAGTCAATGGCGACCGGATTGTCGATCAGCATCAGTGGCAGCGTATCGAGGTTCGGCAGTGTTCCCACCAACGCTCTGGCCAGCAGTGCTGCCCATTGATGACGGGCAGGTATGGCAAGCGTCGCGACGGTGCTTCCGAGAGCGAACTGGGTCAGTGGGTCAATATCAGTACTAAGCTTTGTTGCTGTACGTATTTTATCGTACTATGATTTAGTTCGATAAATATCGTACAGGAGAGTGTTATGTCCATCGATGCCGTGGGCGATATCGACGACCAGCAATTGGCCGCCAGTGCCTTGAAGTATCGCGCTTATGTGCGGAAAGGTGAGAGGGCTTCCCAATGAAAGCTACACCTGCACCAACTGGCCTCTGGGCCGCCGCCTGGGTGGTGACGGCTGTATTCATGCTGTCCAATTCGCCAACGCCGCTATATGTACATTGGCAGCAGCAGCTTGGGTTTTCGTCAGGCGTGCTGACGGTCATCTTTGCGCTCTACATCGCGGGTTTGCTGGGGACGCTGCTGATCGCTGGTCAGCTATCCGATCGCTACGGGCGCAAGATCATCCTTATCCCAGGGCTGTTGGCGGCCTTGGTGGCGTGTTTGCTGTTCGCTTCAGCCACCTCGATCATGATGCTGGCGATCGGCAGGTTCTTGGCCGGGATCGCCGTGGGCGTGATCGTATCGGCGGGCATGGCTGCGGTGGTTGATGTGGGCGGCTCCGAACACAAGCGACTGGCGGCGCTCTTGGCTTCGGTTGCGATGGTGCTGGGCGCTGGGCTTGGGCCTTTGCTGTCTGGGGGGCTTGCACAAAGTCTGGCGCAGCCGGTGCTCCCGATTTTCAGCATCGAAGCACTGGTACTGCTCAGTGCATTGGGCATCGTGTGGTGGTTGCCGTTACGCCGTCCGATCACGTCTGGCCCCGCACGGCTGCGGCTGCCCACGGTGCCGCAGGCCAACCGTCGCCAGGTCGCTTGCGGCATTGTCACCTTCGGTCCCGGCATCACCGCCACGTCTTTCGTATTGGCGCTGGGGCCTTCGCTGCTGTCACATCTGCTGGACGTGCGCAGTCCACTGCTGGCCGGTGGAATGGCATGCGCGATGTTCCTGACCGCCACCGGCGTGCAGTTCGCAGTAAAGCATTGGCCGATACGCCGCACCTTCGCCGCGAGTGCAGCGGCGACGTTGCTGTCGATGGTTGGGTTGGTGTTGGCCATCCATGCCTCGCTGGTACCGGCGTTGGTCGCGTCCGCACTGCTCGCAGGCGCCGGTCAAGGGCTGGGGCAACTGGGCGGCTTGACACTAATCGGCCTGCATGTACCGGACAGCCATCGCGCGCAAGCCAACGCAGTTCTCAACATAGGTGGCTACATCCCGGCTGGCTTGCTGCCGGTAGCGACGGGCTATCTGATGGATGCGGTGGGATTGGCATCGGGGGCCACACTGTTCGCACTAGTGCTTACGGTCACTGCGCTTGTCGGCGGCATCTGGGCCACTCGGCAAGCAAGCGACTGAACCATCGGAGGAGGAAAGGCATAGGCCGGATCGCCACTGAAACAAGTATCGAGTTAACTACTTCTGCTGTTTGTACCGATTTAAGCTTGTAAGCGCAGCCAACGTAATCGGGCGTTGTGCCGAGAATCGCCGGCATAGCGGGCACAATAGGCAGATCAATGTCCATGCCGAGAGACGCGAGAATATTGAAGGGGGCCAGCAGAACCAGCGCTACCGGCAGGCTGTAAGTCCACAGCCGAGTGTTTTGAGTAGGCACGATAAAATCTCCGCGCAAATAAGGTGATTTGGCGGCGGCCTACATGTAAGGAGTTGGTTTAAGCAGGCTGCCGCAACAACGGGAAAGTAATGTTGCTGCGGCTTAGTGGTCTGACTTTTTTGAATCCATGGGTCTGCGCTTCAGTAATGTGCCTGACCCCATTAGCGTATCAGACACAAAGAGCATAAGGCCATTCGGGAGCATTTTATGGGCGGCGGAGGTTTATAAAAAATGTATTTTAGTCACTGTGAGTGATCAAAATGAGAGTAAATTAAACCTTCTGCTGATACTGGCTAGCGTAATGATTCCCATGCCTTGACGATAAAAAAACTGGCGAGGCATTGTTAGCGCTGCTCTTGGGGCAAAAGAGGCGACCCTCCCAAGCAGCAGTATGCTTTACTATCTGCATCTGTTATTCACGGAGGAAGCATCCATGGCCATAGGCGGTTTGATAGGATTACTGGATGACATTGCCGCATTGGCGAAGTTGTCCGCAGCATCATTGGACGATGTGAGTGCCGCCGCTGGGCGTGCGACGGCGAAGGCGGCCGGGGTGGTGGTTGATGATACGGCAGTGACGCCGCAATATTTGCAGGGGGTGACAGCGGAGCGTGAACTGTCGCTTGTGAAGCAGATTGCGCTGGGGTCGATCCGCAACAAGCTGATTTTTATCCTGCCGGTGGCGCTGCTACTGAACCACTTTTTGCCCGCGCTATTGCCGATCATCCTGATGGTGGGCGGCACCTACCTGGCCTTTGAGGGCGCGGAGAAGGTCTGGCACAAGCTTTCCGGTAAGCATGACGACGACAAACCAGCGGTAGAAAAGGGGCCGGAAGCCGAGAAAAAGATCGTGAGTGGTGCCATTCGCACCGACCTGATTCTGTCTGCCGAAATCATGGTGATCGCGCTGGCCACGGTCTCCCATCAAGGGTTCTTGTCACAGCTGGTGAGCCTGGTGGTGGTCGCATTTGTCATCACACTTCTGGTGTATGGCGTAGTGGCGCTGTTGATCAGGATGGATGATATCGGCCTGAGACTCGCCCAGCGGGATAGTTCGGGAATGCAGACCCTGGGCCGTGGGCTGGTGACTGCCATGCCCAAGGTACTAGCGACCATCTCTTTGGTGGGAACCGTCGCCATGCTCTGGGTGGGTGGGCATATCCTGATGGTCAATCTGGGGGCCGATGGCACGGGTTGGTTCAACGCACCCTATGAGTGGGTACACCATATTGAGCTAGGCATTAGCGAGGCAACCGGTGCCTTGGGTGGCATGCTGGGCTGGAGCTTCAATACGCTGTGCTCAGCGGTGATTGGCTTTGTGGTGGGGTCGATGGTGGTGGGTGTGCTGCACCTTATACCCATCAATAAGGCGCATGCTGAATAGGTGCGGGCATCGAAGTAGTAAGCAGAAATCACACAGGGTTTTCGTTTTCGTCCCCTTCAACAGCGGCGAGTGTAGTGGTAGGTGGTAGCGCCAATGGGCGGCTCGCCTGAAAAGATGCCAGCAGCAAATCTTTGAAAGCTATTCAGGGTGCACGCTTGGCGAGTGTTAAACACAGCGCTCTACCCTGAATGGGCCTAGCCGAGTTATCTAGACTTCATCTGCTCAACAATCCGCGCAGCATCTTTCGCCGGGGGCTGGCCGAAAGCGCGAGCGTATTCCCTTCCAAACTGCGTGGAGCTTTCGTATCCCACTGCGTGAGCTGCCTCCGTGACACTGTAACCGGTGGAAATCAGTAGTGTTCGAGCCTTAAGTAGCCGCACCTGCTTCTGATACTGCAAGGGACTGAGCGCCGTTACGGCTTTGAAATGGCGGTGGAACGCAGAGACGCTCATGGCTGCTTCCTTGGCCAGTGCCTCCATCCGTAAGGGCCGTGCATAGTCGTTACGAAGTCGCTGAATGACCTGGTGCACCCGTGCCAGGGCGGTGTCTGGTGTGGCGATGTCGCGCAGCATCCAGCCCATTGGCCCCTGAAGCACCCGGTAAAGAATCTCGCGCTCGTAGGCGGGTGCAAGCGCCGCAATGTCGGCTGGCTGCTCCATCAGGCGCAACATGCGCACCCAGGCATCGAGCAGTTCCGGCGTCACTGCTGCTACGGAAAACCCCGTTGCATGCCCGGCGCTGCTGCCAGCATTAGGCAGTTCCGAGAGCAGGCCAGCCAATAGGGTGGCGTCCAGCGTCAGGCTTACCGCAAGGTAGGGTTCTCCCGAGTTGCTACTACGTACAACCCCCGCTGCAGGCAGATCAACTGACATCACAAAATAGGTCGCGGGGTCGTAGTGCAGGGTGCGCCCGCCCACGGTCATGGATTTGCTGCCCTGCAGGATCAGGTTGACCATGGGGTCGTACACGGCGGCAAGCTCGTGTTCCGGAATGGTACCTTGCACCATCGCCACCCGGGGAATACCGGTTTCGGTACGTCGGTTATGCGCATGGGCAGCCAGTTGGCGGAGTTCGTTGAGTTGTTCTTTCATGGCGCTATTGAATGCCAGACTAGGAGCAGGGGCAAGCGAAAAGCAGGAATAGGCAGGATTGCGGTAGGAACAGGCGGGGCGTTAGGTGAGCAGGTGCCTATGATGGGGAGACTAAATCTCACTGGAGCGTCACATGAGCACTATCGTCATTACCGGAGGTAGCCGGGGTATCGGCGCAAGCACGGCACTGCGCTTGCCGGTGGCTACGCCATCTAAAGGAGTGTCTCATGCTTGATCATGTTTTCCTCACCGTGAGCGATACCGAGCGCTCCATCGTTTTTTACCAGCGGGTGCTACCCCTCCTGGGAATTACCAACCGCCACGACTTTGACGGCCATGATGGCCCGCCTGGCCACCCCGATCTGAAGGGGTTCGGTGCCAAGGGGCGTGTGTTTTTCTGGCTAAGGCAGGGAGAGGCGGCGCCCGATGCGGTGCATGTGGGCTTCGTGGCAGCGTCCGAGGCGGAGGTCAATGCCGCTTATGCCGAAGCCATGGCTGCGGGCGCCACCGAGATCCATCCACCTGGGCCTCAGCTCCACTATGACCCCCGCTATTATGCCGCGCAGGTGAGGGATCTTGACGGCTATAGCCTAGAGTTTGTCTACAAAAGCTGGCAGCACTGACCATGAAAACATTGATGATCTATGGCGCCGCCGGTTACACCGGTGGCATGGCGGCAGAGCACGCTGCATCCGCAGGTATTCACCTGGTTGTCGCAGGGCGTGCGAAGGATCGTGAGTCGCTGGACATATTGGCAGGGCGTTTAGGCGCTGATATTCGGCTCTTTTCGCTCGATGATCCGGAGGCAATCGCAAGGGGACTTGAAGGCATCTCTGTTCTGCTCAACGCCGCCGGGCCTTTTATGGACACGGCCAAGTCGCTGATGTCGGCCGCCCTTCGTGCTGGCGTGCACTACCTTGATTTCTCGGCGGAACTCGATACCTACCGGCAGGCGTTGGCGCTCGACGGGCAGGCGCGTGCTGCGGGTGTCATGCTGCTGCCGGGAAGTGGTGGTAGCGTCGCGATGCTGGGAAGCTTGGCGGGGCATGCCGTGGCGCGGGTCACCCATCCCCGCACGATCAGTATCGCCTTGCAGGTGGCGGGGGGGATGTCGAGAGGGTCGGTGACCAGCGCGAGCCAGAACATCACGACGGAGACGCTTCATCTGGTTGGCGGCGAACTCGTTGCACGCAGCCCAGAGGAGGTGCGTGATTTCGATTTTGGCGAGGGCCCGCTATCGTCGTTCCCTGTCACGCTGCCCGATCTCGTGACACTTCACCAGGCGACAGGCGTGCGTGATATCGAAACCTTCGTGCACGTGGCGGCGGGTGCGTTCCCCGATGGAGATGCCAACGAACTCCCAGCGGGGCCCAGTTCCGATGAGCGGGCGGCGAACCGCTACCATGCGGTTGTCGAAGTGACCGATGTGGACGGTTCGGTGGCGCGCTCGGTGCTTGATACGGTGAACGGTTACACCTTCACGGCCATGGCGGCGGCAGAGGCAGCCCGGCGAGTACTTGCAGGTGAGGTGCAGCCTGGCTTCCAGAGCCCTGCGGGCCTGTTCGGCAACGGCTTTGCCGAGAGCATCGCCGATACGCTAATCACTGATATTCCCATCAGTTGACCTGCTGACAGACCACTTCCACGTTGACGCCATCGGGATCCAGGACATAGGCGGCGTAGTAGTTGTCGTGATAGTGGGTGCGAATGCCTGGTGCGCCGTTATCCCCCCCACCCGCTGCCAGCGCGGCGCGATAAAACTCATCGACAATGGCTCGTTTTGCTGCGGCGAAGGCGATATGAACGCCTTCGCCCGGCTGCTCGTTGTCGTGTATCCATAGCCGTGGGTAGCCCTCCATCCCAAAGCCATGCCGTGTGCCGCCGCTGCGTGTGCGGTCTGGCCCTACGGTGATAATTCGGCTGAAGCCCAGCGGGGCTAGCGCCTGTTCGTAGAAGCATTGCGATATTTCCGCATCGCGTACGGCGAACTCGACATGGTCAAGAATACTCATGTGTCTTTGCTCTCATCGGGTGTATGAAGAAAGGTTGCGAAGGCCTGGCCAGCCAGTTCGGCTACGGCAAGCAGGCGAGCCCTTGAGCGGCCAGCGCGCGCGCCTGCTGAAAGACCTTGCAGTGTCGTCACGACGTAATCGGCAAGTTTTCGTGCTTGTTGCGGCTGACTTCTCTTGATGTAGCCCTCGATAAAGTCCGCCGCTGCGTCGCCATAGGCGTTGGCCAGTTGCCGGGCTTGAGGATCATCGGCGCGCATGCCTTCAGCCACCATGCAGCCACGCTTGGCTTTTGACTTGGTGTAGAGCCGCACGGCTTGCCGCAGTAAATCATTGATCGCTTCCGACAGAGGCCGGTCGGGCGTCAGGATCTTGTCTGCTGGCAGGTTGGCTTCTGCCACATAGATTTCTAGGCAGCGTTCGTATAGGCCCGCCTTGTTGCCATAGGCGGCGTAGAGGCTAGGCGGGTTGATGCCCAGTGCCCGGGTGAGCTCGGCAACCCCTACCGCGTCGTAGCCGCGTTCGTGAAATAGATCTTTTGCAACGGCAACGCCCGCCTCTCTGTCGAAGGGGCGTCGTGGTGAGCGTTCTGCCACACGTTCGCCAGTACCTGTATTGGATGGTTTGCTTTTCATGTTGACGATACCGATTGACTCTTTGGTTTGTAGTAGTCACTATAGCACTGCTTTAGTGACTACTACAAACTGAAAGGTGATACTGTGAAACAAGATATGAACCGTAACGTTGCTGTTGTGACCGGTGGCAGTAGTGGTATCGGGTTTGCCATCGCCAAGCGCTTGATCGATGACGGAGCCGATGTCGTGATAACGGGGAGGCGGCAGACGGTATTGGATGAAGCTGTGCAACGGTTGGGCAGCAGCGCTACGGGGATAGTGGCTGATGTCGCCAGTGCTGCGAGCTTGGCATCTTTCTATGAGTCCGTGAAAAACCGCTTTGGGCGTATCGATATTCTGGTGGCCAATGCCGGTGGCGGCAGCCACGCACCGCTTGGGCAGATCACCGAGGAACAGATCGACCAGCAGCTCTCGACCAACGTTAAAGGCGTGGTGCTGACCGTTCAGGGGGCGCTGGGATTGATGGGCTCTGGTGCCAGCATTGTGATCGTTGGTTCCTCGTCCTCAATAGACCCAGGGCCGACCATGAGCATCTATGGTGGCACCAAGGCGGCCGTGCGCAACATGGTGCGCAGTTGGGTGGCGGAGCTGAAGGGAACGGGTATTCGCATCAATATCCTGAGCCCTGGGCCCACCAACACAGCTTCATTGCGCGAGGCATTCGGCGAGCACGCCGAGGAAGGCATGGCGTTCCTGACAGCCAAAAGTCCGCTAGGGCGCATCGGTGAACCGGAGGAGATTGCCTCCGTTGCTGCCTTCCTGGCCAGCGATGCCGCCAGCTATGTTAACGGGGTGGAATTGTTTGCTGATGGTGGTGCTTCGCAGACATAGTGAGGAACCGACACCGTTGGATAGAGCTATACAGTTCCTTGCTATTCTTATCTGCCATTGACTGACCTATGAGCCGAATATAAACCATAATCGGCTCAAGATATGATCTGAATAACTGAGGTGGTAAAGGAATTTGGTGATGCTGGTTAAGCAACTACCGAAGGCTTTTCGGTAGTTCATCAAGAAATAGGCGTCAGCCCCGCCGTTGCCGTAACACCATCACTCCCGCCATTAAGATCATGCCCATACCCAGCCAGGTCATGGCATCGGGTACTTCGCTGAATAGCAGGTAGCCCCAAAGGCTGGCAAAGATGAGGTAGGCGTAATCAAAGGTGCCGATCAACGCCGAAGGGGCAATTTGATAGGCCCTTGCCACCCCGGTATTCACAATGATCAGTAGTAGGGCGTAGGCGCCCACGATCAATAACGCTGTGGCGTCTAGCGGTTGCCAACCGGCGAACAGGAAAGGCGCGCGTTCGGCGAGTGTTGCTGTGCTGTTGATTGCCACCAGCACACTGAAGAGACTGCCTGCTGCCAGGAAGGCTAGATTTAATCCCAGGGTGAGAAGTAAGGGGTGCTCTCTTTGGCAGTGGTGGCGAGTGACCAGCATGGCTAGCGCATAAAAGAGGGCGGCAAGCACGGGTAGCAGTGTCGCAGGTGTGAAGGTTTCGCCGCCAGGGCGCAACACCACCACCACGCCCAGGAAACCGCAGAAGATGCCTAGCCACGCCTGGCGTGAAAGATGCTCTCCTGCCCCAAAAGCAGCCAGCACGGCAATAAACAGCGGCGTGGTGTAGATGGCGACCGCCGCCACCGAGAGCGGAATCAGCGGCAGTGCTGCGTAGTAGGCTATCCACATCAACAGCAGAAGCAGGCTTCTTATCGCCACCCAGCGGTGTGATTTTACCTTGGGTCGGGGGCCAGAATGGCCAATGATCAATCCAAAAAGTATCGGCAGCGATAGTGTTGAGGCGATGACATAGAGTTGCCATAGCGACATACTGGCACTTAGATACTTAACCAGGGCGTCAGTCAACGCCAGCAGAAAGACAGCCCCCACGATAAGGCTTATGCCCTGTAGGATATTATCTTGTGGTTCAGCGGTGGCCTTCATTGCAGCATTCCAGAGATGAATTTCGCTCTAGAATGCCGCTGCCTCTAGCAGTGCTTCAAACGACTTCTGCGTCACAATGCATGAGCTCAGATTATGGATAACTTCATCAAGTCTCTTCCGCCGCTGGCGACGCTGCGCCCCTTTGAGGCAGCCGCCAGGCTGGAAAGCTTTTCGCGCGCGGCCGATGAACTCCACCTGACCCAGGCGGCTATCAGTCGACAGATCCGTGCTCTGGAGGAAGACCTTGGCGTGATGCTTTTCGAGCGCCGTAATCGCAGTGTGTTTCTTACCCGCGAAGGGCGTGAATTTGGCCGTACGGTCTCCCAGGCGCTGGAAAGTGTCGCCACGGGGGCTCAGGAGCTGCGCGGCGACCCAAATGATAAGCGCGTCGTGTTGTTCTGCCAGTTATGCGAAGCGTTCTATTGGCTGATGCCACAGCTGGCTGACTTCAATCGTCGCTATCCTGAGATTGAGATTCAACTGGCGACCTCGACAAGGCCGATTGCCGAATTTAGTGGCAGCTTCGACATTGCGCTGCAAACCAACGGTAGGCCTAGCGGGAGCCATCGATTGGTGTTTACCGCCGAGGACGAGATATTTCCGGTCTGCAGCCCTGCTTACCTGAAAGGTGCAACTACGCCGTTGAATCTCAATGCGTTGCTGAACCAGCGGCTACTGCACCACCACGCTGAACCGCCGGATTGGCTGGAGTGGGATGACTGGTTTCGTGCCATGGGGCACTTTGAACTCTCATCAGCGGAGAGTGCTGTGTTCGACAGTTATCCACTGCTACTGCAAGCGGCTGTCGCGGGGCACGGTATCGCCTTGGGATGGCGGCGCACGACGCAACGATTAATTGAAAATGGCGAACTGATCCGCCCGGTGGCCGAGAGCTTGCCCCAGCACGATGCTATCGCCCTATACACACGCCAGGGCGCGCCCCAGCGCGCAGGCAGCGAAGCGTTATTGGGCTGGTTGCGTGAGGTGTTGGTTGATGAGGTTTGTACGAACTCACAAAGCGCGTATTGAAGGTAAGCGCTGATCGATTACCTTCTGACCTAAGCGGCAGTCCTTGAACCTGCTCAATCTTGCCGATCTCGTTCGTATTGCTCCACGTTTGGAAATTGTGGCAACCAATGTTCGCGGCGAATGTTCCAAAGCTCATACGTCGCTTTCAGTTGATTGGGTGAATCAAGGGGGCCAAGGTGTATTGCGATTTCTTCCTCGCTTACCGAAAAAAACGACGAACCGCATGCTGAACAGAAGTAGCGCCCCTGATAACTGTGCGGTTCGCCTGCGATAATGACAGCTTGCTTGGGATAATCAGCAGCCGCATAGAAAAGCGCTCCGTGAGGAGGGCAATGGGGTTTAAGCACATTCACGTTACTGCTTAAAAGATCGTGAACAGGTTCTAAGGGGTCATTCAGAGACGCCCTCGCAGTTGTCGTGATACAGCGAGGCATCGGTGCCCAACACTAGGCGCTTGGTGGCGTGATTGTAGTAGAAGCGACCGGACTCGGTGCGTGCAAGCTCATAGTCGCCGCACACTCCATAGCCCTTGTTGACTTGCGTCAAGTGGGAGATTTCGGCCGGTGCCTGGCTGTCGAGGCGTTCAGATATAGTCGCGGCGATGTGGGCATCACGCTGGGCCTCAGAATAGGCCTGGCTACCGAATACCAGGCCAGCAACGACGAAAATGGCGACGACGGGAATCCATAGATTATGCATAGAGTGTCCAGTTAGAGGATATAAAGGTGCATGAATTCGGTAGAAAGATTATTTAGCTGGATAATAACTTTTTGCCCATCCAATTTCATTGGTTGGCGAGTAGTTGGTTTACACAAGGATCCGCGCCAACCTTACGACACTAAACTGCTCTACAAGAATGAAGGTCTTACGGAGGATCTGTTCAGCACCTTTCTAACCTACGTCACCAGCTCGCCGTGTCCTGCGCATGAGCTGTTAAATCCAAACTCGACCGGCCCTACAAAAAAGAGTTTTAGAGCATGGCCCGGGCTGCCGTCTGTAGTGATTCACTGATTCCGGACACCAATCGCCCCAGCACGATTCTATCGCCCTATACACACGCCAAGGCGCACCTCAACGCCCAGTCAGCGAGGCGTTATTGGGTTGGCTGCGTGAGGTGCTTAGTGATGAGCAGGTTGCTGAAGCGATAGGCTTGGCGCTAGGTGCAGTGGCTGAGCTGCGTGTTGAAGGTAAGCGCTGATCTGGCTTTTATTACGTATCTGGTTTCGTGCATAGCGCATCGAAAGAAAGGGCAGTCCAATTGGCTGCCCTTTCTGTATTTGGTTGCTGAGGATGGCAGACATTCCCCATGCCATGAAAGACCCCAGCGTCAGGTTAAGTGTTGCACCTACTGATATTCTTTCTTAAATTTTTATTAGGGAGTTAAAAGAGACACTTGGGTCTATCTATTTAGATGAACGTCGGCAAGCATATGAATTGCTGCTTCAATGGTTGTCAATTGACAACCATTGAAGGGGGCTTCATACTCAGAGGCAAATAATGACTCGTCCATCACATCCGAAAAAAGAGATCGAAACTGCCCTCAAACATGCGGAAGCGGAGGGCTGGCGAGTTGAAGTCGGCGGTAGTCACGCCTGGGGCAAGATTTACTGTCCCTATAATGATGATGAATGCCGCTGCGGTGAGTTTTGTATCGCGAGCGTGTGGAGTACACCGAAAAATCCCGGCAGCCACGCCCGGGCAATTCGGAGAGTGGTGGACAAGTGCTCGACCCACAAGCGTCGAGACGAAGCGGAGCCGGAGGATTGAAGAATGGAATATATTTTTACGCTGAAATACCAACTGGCTGACTGCGACAGCGACCTAGATGCACTGGTGGAGCGTTTGGGCGCCGCCGGTTGTGATGATGCTCTGGTGGGCGTAGGGCAGCCGGGCCGCTTGGCGCTGGAATTCTCTCGTGAAGCGGGCAGCGCCGAGGAAGCGGTTCGCACTGCCCTGGTTGACGTAAAAAAAGCGATCCCTTCCGCGCGGCTGATCGAGGCCTCGCCGGATCTTGTTGGCCTGACGGATGTAGCAGACGTTGTGGGCGTTTCGCGACAGGCAATGCGAAAGCTGATGCTCACCCACCGAGCGACGTTTCCTGTACCGGTTCACGAAGGCAGTGCCTCAATCTGGCACCTGGCGGAGGTGCTTGACTGGTTGATGACCCGAGGGGGTTACCAAATTGATGTTGGCGTGCTGGATATTGCGAAAGTAGCATTAGAAGTGAATATAGCCAAAGAGGCGATCCGCCATCCGGTTAGTAGCCGCGAGGAAATGGAGTTGCTGACCGCGTAGCCAACAGTTCAATAGTTTGTTGGAGAATAAAGACATGTTGGCAGAAAATTTGGAAAACTGGGCTCAGCAAGAGCGCCAGGAAGGCGAAAAGCTGGGCATTGAGAAAGGTGAGAAGCTGGGTGTTGAGAAAACAGCTCGTAATCTGCTTAAGCTGGGAGTGCTTAGCGATGAGCAGATTGCTGAAGCGACAGGCTTGGCGCTAGATGATGTGGCTGAGCTGCGTGTTGAAGGTAAGCGCTGATCTGGCTTTTATTACGTATCTGGTTTTCGTGCATAGCGCATCGAAAGAAAGGGCAGTCCAATTGGCTGCCCTTTCTGAAGCATCGCATTTCGCTATCTAAACCGTTTATTAAGGCATCCGTCGAAAAAACGTCTGCGAATACACCGGCTCTAGTTTCTACGGCATCTTGGGTTAGGCCCCACCGTAGTGCCTCCAGTTTGCTTTTGTGTTCTTGGAACACATCATGACTAGCCCTTGAGCCGAATAGGCACCGTGATAGGCGCATTTTCTGCTCTGCAGGCATGGAGCACGCTTGTCGATAAATTCTTCATGTCGGCTGCCAGCGTGACGGCCTTGCGCTCCTTCAATCCATCAAACGCCTCGCGGATAGCCCTGGCTCAAATGTGACATCAACGTATTCTGGCACGTCTGCGTACTTCACGTGGATTAAGGGAAAGCGCTGGGGATCACCTTCAAGCCTTAATTGCATAACCCAAGACAAAGGATCCGTTATGCCATACAAAAGGCTCTTTTCGGTCAGTGACAGCGGTGAATCGTATAGTCGGGAGGTAGAGAACGCATTGATGTCTTTATAACCCGCACTGCGATCAATCATGAGTTGATCCTGTTGATTTTCAAGCACCAAGCGCCATTGGCTGGGCTCACTTTCGAGCGGAATTGTTTTTGCTGTTGCCTCGCCCCTGGTTATCTCTTGGGGCGTATCGGCTAGTTCGATAAAAAGCTGCTCTTCCACCGTATAAGTACGGTAAGCAAGCGTTGCCGATACGCCGTGGATAGCACCCCAGTCGACTTCATTCCACCCCAATGGCTTCAGTCTTATCTCGATGGTCACGCCGTCGGTATTTCTTACTCCTTGGAGGACATCGGTGGTCAACAGAGGGAACTCGATTTTCTCTCCTTGAGCATCCGTCAGCGTTAGCTCGCTTAAGCTTGCGTAGCCTGGCGTTTGATGATCTTCGATATTAAAAGGCACTCTGAGTATCAGCACATTGTCTCCTTCATCGATTCTATAGATCGCTTGGTCGCGATCAGGAAAGAGTGTTTCGATATCATCAGTCGGCTGGGTATTATTTAGGGGCGCTTTAGTCTCGACCTGAGGCAGCGTGTACTCGAACTCGTAAGTTGTGGGATCGTCCTTGAGACTAGTAGGCAGTCCGGAAGAACTGAAGCGCAAAAGGTCGAGGAAGTTCTCGCCGGTAGCGGTATCGTCGGGTAGGGCCGTTACATATAGGAGTAAATGTCTTGGCACCGTCCGCTCGCTATGATGAACGGCTTGCTCAATAAAAAGCGCCAGCGACTCGAGCCAGCCGGTATCGCGGTTAATGCGTATGCGGCCATGTGTTTCGACAAGGTTGGCCGTTACTTCACTTTCATCGGCTCCAACGGGTAAAACCACCGGTTGCGTATGCTCCGACGCGCTGATATCGGCAGTGATCCATTCGTCAGTTATCTCAGTTACCGTCAGTGTCATTTCAGGAAGCGACGGCAAACCATTTAAAGCGGCCGTTGCCCCCGCCTCCAACGGTAGTGAAGTTATTAGGCCAGGAATGCTGAGTGCCTGTCCCACTTGCTCAGAAGTGAATGCGTCTTGCCGCGAATTTATTGTCTTCCAGAACGCGCTGTTTTCTGTATTGGGTGTGGCGTTACCATCGCTGGTTACTTCAAGACCAAAATCAGTTTCCATTGTACTTGCGCTGCTAAGCTCGCGCTCTTTAGACCGGTTACTTTCATACAGCACGTCACTGACACCCGAGGTGATTCGTAGAAAACGTGGCTCAATGTTTAGGGTAAGCGCATGGTTGTTTCGTGTCCTGAGGCCGTAGCGAGCGATATTTTCGATAGCTAGCTTATCGGTGATAGTATCCGAGGCCCCTGTGCCAGAGCGCATACCAATATAGTACTGGCGCTGTGAACCATCTTCCGGCTCTAAACTGGTCGCATAACTTGGTTTGCCCGCCACTAGTAGTATCACTGTGAAAGCCGCTGAAAATAACCTCGCCGTATATCTTATATGTTCTTTGTTCATAAAATTTCTTAAATTAGTGTTGGGGTTAAGGGATCACATTATTAGAGTGACGTAATATATTAGATAAATTATAATTTAGCATCTCGTGTTGACGGTGAAGAGAAGCTCATCAATCTGAAAAAGCTGAAAAACGAAAACACCACCGAACATGCTGAACAACGTCATGAGCTGGAAATGATGCTAGGGCAGGTGGGGGACTGGGGGTAATACGTGTTGGTTGGTGGAACCGCGAATGGTCGGCTCGTCTGGAAAATACGAATGGCAAACACACAGGTAGAGTATTACCCCGTAGTTAAGAGCTCGGCCTATTGGCTGTGGAGTTTAAACATTTTTAAATGCGCTCACTCATAGTGTGCTATATCGCTTTTTGATAAACCTTATGTCCACCCAACTTTTTTCTCGAAGCTAATGCCATGCAAATTGACCTGTACCAAGTAGATGCTTTTGCCTCCCAGCCCTTTGGAGGTAATCCCGCGGCCGTTTGTCCCCTGAAAGTATGGCTGGATGATGCGCTGCTGCAAGCCATTGCGTCGGAGAATAACCTTTCCGAGACCGCGTATTTTGTACCTACGGAGGCAGGCTACCATCTGCGCTGGTTTACCCCTGTGGTGGAAGTTGATTTGTGTGGCCATGCCACTTTGGCGGCGGCGTGGGTAATTTTTAATGCACTAGGTGATAGCTCAGAAACTCTGCAATTTCAGACCCGCAGTGGGCAGTTATTGGTAAAGCGTGAGGGTGACGAGCTGGCGATGGATTTTCCCGCGAAAACGCTAGAACCCTTGGCAATGCACGCTGAGGTAGCGGCGGCGTTCGGCGGTATCGACATTGAGGAACTGCTGATCTCTGACGATATCGTGGTGGTGGTTAATGATGCGCGATTGATTGAGTCGTTAGCGCCGGATATGCAGCAGCTTAAACAGCTGCCGGGGCGGGGGATGGCGGTCACCGCTAAAGGCCATGATGTGGACTTTGTTTCCCGTTGGTTTGGCCCCAAGGTGGGCGTTGAAGAAGACCCGGTGACAGGCTCGGCCCATACGTCGCTTGCACCTTACTGGTCTAAGCGGTTAGGCAAGCAAACGCTAACCGCACGCCAGGGCGGCGCCCGAAAAGGCGCGCTTAGCTGCATCGTGGAAGGCGAGCGCGTGATTATCAAAGGCCGCGTGGCCCCTTATCTACAAGGGGTTATCACCTTGCCGAAGAGTAACTGAAAAAGCTAGGTATGTTGAGGCAGTTACTCCTTTTGGCGGCGAGCCGCTTGGACGAAAGCCGTTGGAGATTGGCCGAGCACCTTGCGAAACATGCTGGAGAAAGCGGCCGGGCTATCGTAGCCGAGTTCCAGTGAGGTGCGGGTAACGGAACTGCCAGACAGCAGCCTGGGAATTGCCGCCATCAGGCAGGCCTGTTGGCGCCATCGCCCAAAGGAGAGTCCGGTCTGCTGACGGAACAGGCGATTGAAGGTGCGCTGACTGCAATGTAACTGCCGCGCCCACTCCTCCGGAAAAGTGTGAATGCTCGGCTGGCCGAGAAACTCTCTGCACAGGCGGGCGAGCGGAAGGTCATGGGGCAAAGGCGCAAATAGTGGCAGGGCCTGAGCCTGTTCCAGTTCGTATAGGAGTAATTGAGCCAGGGCACCGTCGCGGCCGTTTTCATCATAGAGCGCGGGGATGTGGGCGGAAGCCAGCAGCAGGTGATGCAGGAGAGGCGTCACGACCAGCACCTCGCAGTTGTGCGATGTGCGTGGCGCAACGTGGGGCTCGATATACAGGCTTCGGGTGCTCACCCCGTTCATGCGCACTTGGTGGCGTTTGCCCGCAGGCAGCCAGACGCCGCTGTAGGGCGGCACCATCCAGGTACCGTCATCCGTATTAACTTCCATCACGCCGGTCATGCCATAGAGAAACTGGGCACGGCGATGGGTATGAAAATCGAGGAGGGTACCGGGGCGGTAGTCAGTGCCGATGGCCACCATGGGACGTGCAACATGATCCACATCTGAAAGAGGCGTATTGAGCATTAGCGTTAACCTGGCTGAAATGCGTTGATGGTCTTTACCGCTTCCCTGTCCACATGGCGCCACCACCTACTGCAGACCGTGCAATGGCACGCGGGCGCATTCTTGATCGCATTCATACTAGGGCGTACCTGTTACTGCTGACGGTAGTGCTGGTGGTGATAGTTGTCATGCGCGATTTCAAGTAATCTCAGCTCACATGTGTACAAGAACCTTGCCTATAACGTTGGACGATTCCAATGCCTCGTGAGCTTCGACTATGTTCCGAAGAGGCATGTTTAAACCGATTTTTGGCGAGTAGTATCCGGCCTCAAGGCACGAGTTGATATCCGCTATAGCAATTTGTTTCAACTCATCGGGTACATTGTAGATATACACGAAACGGAAGACGCAACCATGCATCATGGCCTTCAATAATGGAATGGAAAGCTCATCCGTCGCATTGGCGGTTGCGTAGGCGCTTATAACCCCACCTTGGGACAAACAGGCCAAGTTGATGTCAAGATTGGGCTTCAAAGCGACATCGACAATATGGTCAACGCCGAGTCCTTCTGTTGCTTCCAAAACAATACTCGCAACATCTTCCGACTTTCGGTCGATCACTAGATCAGCGCCATTTTTTTCGGCTACGGTGGCTTGTTCAGAGCTCATCACCGTTGTTGAAACCCATGCGCCGGCCCACTTTGCCAATAGAATTGCTGCTGTTCCGACCACTCCGGCTCCGCCATGAATCAGCACTCGCCGACCTTTTAGGCTGCCATCAGAAAACAGGCAGCGGTGAGCTGTTAGCGCCGGAATCCCAAGCGAAGCACCTACTTCAAATGAGGTCGTATCCGGCAAGTGAACCGCCTGACGTGCAGGAACCACAACGAACTCTGCTGCCGTGCCTGTCGCTCGACCGTATTGCGCTTCGTATACCCAAACCCGCTCGCCAAGCCTATCCGGTGGCACGTTCGCGCCAACGGCATCAATAACCCCTGCGCCATCTTGATGGGGAATGATGCGCGGATAAGGCATTTCTGCAGAGAAACCAGTTCGCGCCTTGACATCGGTTGGGTTGAGTCCGGAAACATGGATGCGGACGCGCACCTCGTCTGACCCTGGTTCTGGTGTCGGTAATTCACCGACTTTCAGCACATCTCGAGCGCTGCCTTGGGCTTCATAGTAAGCTGCTTTCATCAGGGTGCTCCATCAAGATTTTCAGGTAAAAGAGCGCAGCACAGGACTAGCTGCTGCGGGAGAGATATTCTAGATACTAGGGGTTGAATTGAAAAGTAGGCACTGATTTGATATATAGGGATATATTTTATACTAATGGCGGGTGTATAACGGATGAAGAAGCAAGAAGCTCATGAGTATCGGTGCACTGTTGAAGCGACCGTTGCTGTTGCTGGCGGAAAATGGAAACCGCTGATCATTTACTATCTACTCAGCGGAACCAAACGATTTGGAGAGCTTCGCAAGCTTATCGGTGGCGTCACGCAACGGTCGTTGACATTGCAACTTCGAGAGCTTGAATCGCACGGTATTATCTCTCGAGAAGTGTTTGCCGAAGTTCCCCCACGTGTCGAATATTCGCTTACCGAGCTTGGGCTGACTCTGGCCCCCGTGCTCAACGCCATGAAAGAGTGGGGAGATAGCTATCTATCTTGGCAAGACACCAACGGCAATAATGCTCATATTAACTAACAGCCTCTTTTAAGCTTGGTAATTGATATGGCCAATCTGCGCTCCTTAATCAGTGCCGATGGCCACCACGGGCCTTGCTACATGATCCACATCTGAAAGAGGTGTATTGAGCATTAGCGTTAACCTGGCTGAAATGCGTTGATGGTTGTCCGAATGACGAATGTCGACCAACTCTCGCCAGCATATAGTGCCTGCTGTTTCGTTTCATCAGGAGAGTGCCGGTGTATAGCGTATTGCTTCTTTGTGGCGGGTTGGCGGGAGTGACCACCGTATTGTTCGGTTTCGGTGGTGGGTTTGTGGTGGTTCCCTTGCTGTATACCCTGCTGATTTCCGTCCATGGGCCGGATAGTGGTATCGGTCAGGCGGCCATGCATATCGCGGTAGCCACCTCGACGGCGTTGATGGTCTTTGCTGCTTCCCTATCCACATGGCGCCACCATCTAAGGCAAACCGTGCAATGGCACTTGGTGCGTCCGCTGGTGGGCTATATCGCCGTGGGCGCCGTGCTGGGCGCAGCGGCTGCCGTATCGTTGAGCGGGGAATGGGTGCGCTGGGCGTTTATCGGCTATCTGGGTATTACGATTGCGGATGCTATTCTGCGGCCTGGTTTTCTGCATCAGTCAGGGAGTGATGTGCGTCCTATGGGTCGTGGGGTAACGGCGATGACGGGGACAGTGATTGGTGCGGTGGCCGCCTTGCTGGGCGTTGGCGGCAGCGTGATGACCGTACCGCTCATGCGCCGTAGAGGCGTGAGTATGACGGCAGCCACTGCCATGGCCAATCCGTTGTCGTTGCCCATGGCGGTGAGTGGCACCGCGACGTATGTGTTGCTGTCGGCAAATCACCCAGCGTTGGGGGACTGGTATGCCGGTTATGTGGATCTGCGCGCCTTGTTGGTATTGGCAGTGGGCTCATGGCTCGGTATCCGCTTGGCGTCGACCTGGATCGGACGCTTTCCTGACCGTCTTCATGCCAGGGTGTACTTGCTATTGTTGACCATGGTGCTGGTGGTGATGGTTTTTGTTCATTGAGTGTTGCTTGCGTGGGAGATGCCTGTTTGGGAGATGTGTGGCGCTTGATATTCAGGGCGTCGCGCAGTCGAGAGAGCTTCATTTATTTTGTCAGTAGTTTCTTATGAGATCTTGTTGACATGGTTGCCAAAAGCAATTAATTATGTGCTTAAGGCAACTAATTGGAGGCCTCTTCCATGGCCGCAGAACAACGCTTGCATGAGCGAGCTGGAACGGTGCGAAGCTTTAACCGTTTCTACACGCGTCAGATCGGTGTGCTGCACGAGCATTTGCTGGAAAGCCCATTCTCGCTAACGGAGGTTCGCATTCTTTATGAGCTGGCGCATCGGCCGATGCTTACCAGCTCGGATATTTGCCGGGAGCTGGGGCTCAATGCCGGTTACGTGAGCCGGGTGCTGAAAGGCTTCGAGAAGAAGGGGCTCATCACCAGGATCCCCTTGCCCTCCGATCGCCGGGCGGCGCAACTGCAATTGACTGATCATGGGCGGGAAACTTACCTGCCGTTGAGTGATGCGTCGCAGCGCGAAGTTGTTGCCATGCTCAAGCGGCTTTCGGAGCCTGAGCAACACCAGTTGATCGAGGCTATGCATCAAATTGAGAGCCTGCTTGGCGATACCGATTCGAACTACCTGCTGCGCGACCCGCAGCCGGGCGATATGGGATGGATCGTCCATCGGCAGGCAGTTCTGTATGCCCAGGAGTACGGCTGGAACAGTGAATATGAAGCACTGACAGCAGACATCGTCGCCAAGTATCTGCGTGATTATGACCCGCAATGGGAACGGTGCTGGGTCGTCGAGAAGCAAGGAAGTGTCGTTGGTTCCGTGTTCGTCGTTAGGGAGGACGAAGCGACCGCAAAGCTGCGGTTACTCTATGTCGATCCCTGCGCCCGAGGTCTTGGAATAGGTGGCCGTCTTGTCGATGAATGCCTAAGATTCGCCCGCCAAGCTGGCTATAAAAAAATCATCTTGTGGACCAACAGCGTTCTTATTGGTGCGCGAAAAATCTATGAAAGGGCGGGTTTCGAACTGGTTGAGGAAACGCCCCATCACAGCTTCGGCAAGGATCTTGTCGGTCAGGTGTGGAGCCGTGAGCTGTAGTACCCACGTTGCGAAGCATCGCTCTGCCTAGGCAACAGTCGTGTGCCGGACAGCAGGGGGGCGAGCGCAAACCTTTAAATGATGTTGCTAATTTGCCACCGTGGCTCGGCAAGTTGTATGCGTTCAATGACCCAATCCACGAATGCCCGCACGTCAGCATATGTAAAATCTGCACGTAAAGAACGTAAATCATCTTATGCGATACGCCGATTTCCTGGACTGGCCTGGAAGGCCCCTGAATAACCAGGATTACCTCCAGAATGGACAGCACCAGTGGGAGCCAGCCGAGAAGATAAATCGTGTAGTAACGGCCTTCAGTACCATCAAAATCATAGGCAATAACAAACGGGGTGAGTCTTTTGGCTATCTAATTGCCTCTTTAATGTTGGTTTTAACGCTACGCATGACCGTCAGCCATAGCTGCATCAAGCTTTTTCTGCTACTGATTCTATTCTACCAAATTCCAATTAGTATCTGGCTATATTATGAGCCGAATATAAACCATAATCGGCTCATCCTGTGAGCTGAATGGGCGAGGTGGTAGGTCTATGTATTTCTGCTCATCTTTCCTCAAAACTAGTGCCGCTTGCTCTGCACTAGCTCGTAATCTGCTAGGCTTAGTTCCATCTAATACTAAAAAACCATAGGCTTGCACAAAAGCTAGCCAGTCTTTGCACGCCGATTTTTCATGTAAAGCGTGATGCAGTGCCATGGTCGACATTTCCCGCGTGTTCGAGAAAGGAAGGCAATCATGATCGCTCCCCAAGATGGGCGTTTGCGGCTGGATCGCCAGCGCTTGAAGCAGCACCGCAAACGGCTGGGCTTTAGTCAGGAGGCGCTGGCCGAGTACTGCTTCGACCAGCGCCTATGCGTTTCTATTGCTTCGATTAAACGGGCCGAGAGTGGGCGGGCGGTGCTTTATCGCACCGCTCGCCACTTGGCTGAGATCTACGGCGTCGAGGTTGAGGCGCTGTCAGCGAATGCGGAAGAGGCCGCCGCTGTGCCTGCCGCTGATAGCGAGGAGATGGAAAGCGCGCGTGTCTTGATCCAATTGCATGCTGTGGTGGCTGACCAGCCAACCCTGGCGACCTGGGTTCAGCATTTCGGCGGCAGCCTGGCGGAAGAAGGGACGGCCCTGTTTGGGCTGCCCCGGGCTTACCGTAGCGATGCTCAGCGGGGCCTGTTGTGCGCCGCGACCCTGGTGGAACAGGGAGTGGCGAAGGTCGTATATCTCCAGGCTGGCCAATGGCCGTCCGCTACGCCCCCTTCGATAGCGGAGGAGCGGAGTGGTGTTTGGGTTGAGCGCGGGGTGGCGGTGCAGTTGGCGGAACGCTTTATCTTCGATGATGAAGGCGGAGATTGGCTGCGCTACCGCCATCCCCGAGACGAATCTCAGGAGGCCCGCTTCGAACTGGTGGGGCGCCGGGTGCAGTTGGGGCAGCTGCAGGCCATTTTAGAGAGTACCTGTGACTATCAGGCTGGCCATCTGATCTATATTCGCGGCGTGGCGGGCATCGGCAAGACGCGTCTCAGCGCCGAGTTTGCCGAGATGGCGGCGGCGCATGCCGATCATCATCAGGCCGAGGTGTTGGACTTCGGCACGCGTGCCGATGAAGGCCCGTTGATGCAGCTGACTCGTTCGCTGCTTCAAACGTCCGATGAGACGAAAGGTGAAACGATAGACGAAGCGAGCCTACTCGCTCGCCTTTCGGCGCTGCGTTTGCCCGTGGATCATGCCATGCTGCTGCGCCCCTTGCTGGGGCTGGCTCAGCCAGAGGATGCGCAGCGTCTCTATGCGGCCATGACCCCGGAGACCCGCAGCCAGCGTTTGGTTCTGGCACTGCGCGACACTCTCCTGGCGCGGTCTATTCATCGCCCCCAATTGCTGGTGGTGGAAGACCTTCACTGGGCCGATGAGGCGCTGCTGGGAACCCTGACTGGGCTACTCCAGGAGACCCTGGAAGCGCCGGTGATCTGGCTGTTTACCTCACGCTTAGAGCAGGACCCACTAGAGACCCGTCTAAGGCCACAGTTGCCTGAGTCGCCGCTAACCTTGATCGAACTTCCTCCATTGCGCCCCCAAGAGGCCGAGGCCCTGGTAGCCAGCTTCGGAGCGGTTCCCACCGAGCATGCCTCCCGCCTTGTCACTCAGGCCCAGGGCAATCCGCTGTTTCTGACTCAACTGTTGCTGTTTCATCCCCACTGCAGCTTGCCAGCCAGCCTAGCTAATCTGGTACAGACCAAGCTGGATCAGCTCACCGACCTGGATCGTCGGGCCATGTGCGTCGCCGCCGTTATGGGGCAGCGCTTCTCGCTAGCGTTGCTGCAGGAAGTGGTGGGGCAGGCCGATTATCGACCTGAACTCCCCCAGCGCTACAGTTTGGTACGCCCGCTGGAAGAGGGGAGCTATCGCTTTGTGCATGACCTGATTCTGCAGGGCATCTACGAAGGGATTCCAAAAATACAACGCGACCGCCTGCATCTCCGGCTGGCCGAGCTCTATGGTGAAACGGAACTGGGGCTACGTGCGCGCCATCTTCACCGTGCACGTTCCCTGGAAGCACCGAATGCGTTCCTGGAGGCGGTGGCAGCGGAAATGCTGCGTTATCGGCATGAGGAAGCCATGGCGCTGCTGAGACAATGCCGAGCCATCGATTATGCGCCGAAGGATGAGTACCGGTTAGTGCTGCTGCAAGGCCAGGTGGCGATGGCGACCGGGCGCATCCAGGCGGCTCGCGAGCACTTCGAGACGGCGCGCACGTTCGCCCGAGAGGAGTGTCAGCGCATTACCGCGGATCTTTGGCTAGCCCGGGTGCTGAACATGCTCGATGCCCTAGAGGCAGAAGAAGCGATACTCGATGGGCTGTTGCCCCTGGCCGAGATGCTGAAGGACCCTTTGCCCCTAGCTGAAGTGCTTTATCTAAAAGGTAATCTCTATTTCCCCCGGGGCGATTTTGCCACCAGCCGGGCCTACCACACTCGGGCACTGGAGCAGGCCCGATTGGGTGGCGATGTGCATACCGAAATCCAGGCCCTGAGTGGGCTGGGCGATGCGCATTATGCCGAGGGGCAGATGCGCAGCACCTACGAGCTTTTCGACCACTGTGTGGCACTCTGCCGAACTCACGGCCACGCTGACCTAGAGGCCTCTAATTTGTTCATGCTGGGTACGGCTCGTCTTTATGCTAACGAGACCGAGGCGGCGTTGGCCGACTGTTTCGATGCTGCTGAGCTGGGCAAGCGTGTTGGCAATCGGCGTGCTGAAGTGGTGGCTCGGCTAACGGCGTCCTGGGTTCTGATTTCCCAGGGCAATCCCGATGCGGCCGACGAGCAGGTCACACAGGCGCTGGCAGTGGCTCGCGGCCTGGGGTCAGGGCGCTTCGAGGCCTTTCTGTTGGAGAGCCGTGCCCGTATCGAGCTGATCACCGGACGACAGGCTGAGGCGCGAGCCAGTATCGAGCGTGCCTGGCAGTTGGTGGAACAGCACCGTCTGACGGCCTTTATTGGCCCTTGGGTGCTCGGCACTCGGGCGCTGTTGGAAGAGGATCCAGAGGCTCGCTTGGAGACGCTGCAACAGGGTGAAGCGTTGCTGGATGCTGGCTGCGTGGGGCACAACGGCTACCGTTTTTTGGTCACGGCGGCGGAGGTTAGCTTGCTTGACCATCGCCCTTCCGCAGCCCGCCACTATGCTCAGCGCTTGACCCAGCTGATGGCGGCGGAGCCCTGTGCCTGGGGCGAGCATCACCGAGCGCTGATTGAGGCTCACGCTGTTTGGTTGGAGAGCTGCGAAGAGAACGGCGAGTCTAGCGCTCTGGAAGCTTTACGGGATTGCTGGCGCCAGGGCGAAGCGGCTGGTCTGCTGATGACGATGCCTTGTCTGGCTGCCAGCCGTTACTAGTCGTCGCGCGTTATCTTTACGTTGATCCGGTATCCCCCAGCAGCAGGGCGATGAGATGCTCTGACTGTTCCAGGCACTGCTCCTGAAGGCCCGCGCCGCGCGCCCAACCGCCAGCGAACAGCAGCGGGCATACGTTCTGGTTTCCCTCGTAGCGTCCTTGGGCGGTGGTTCGGTTATAGCGCTCGATTTCCGCTTGAGCTTCCAGGCAGTTGGCATCCAGTACATTGTGCTTGAACAGGGTCCAGGCTTTGGCTTCCAGAGCGCTGCCCAGTGGCGGCAAGCGGTCTCGGTAGCCAGCTTCGTTTGGATCGGTGGCTATGGAGTCGTTCAGGGGCGAAGGGCGCCGCTCGAGCATCTCGCGGTGGGGAATCTTGTTGAGATCATCCACCAGAGAGACGAAGTACTGCGGTAGGCCTGCCTGATTGTAATCACTGTTCTCTGCATCGTTCTGGTGGCGGTTGGCTACATAGTCGATACGGTAGGGGAAGAAGGTGTCTTCAGGGTTCCGTACTTCGATATTGTAGGTACGCCATAGGTTGCGATTGGGTGGCAGGCGGGCTGCAGCGGTGTGACAGACGCTGAAGCTGCGGGTGTAGCGCACCTTGCCAAGAATATGCTGAAGGCCTTGCTGGATCTCAGTCAGGCCGTCGCCAAAGGTCAGTATCGGCAGGGCATCTTCAGCATGGGTGGCCATGATTAGAATATCTGCCTGCCAGCGGCGTTCACCTGAAGCGGTACGCTCGGCTAGCGTTGCGCCTTGGGGCGAGAGCCTTGCCTCTACGTCGATGCCGCGCAGGATTTTGACTCTTGGGCCCTGAGTCTCGGGGTTGGCGATATAAGCGGCCAAGGCCTCAAGCCAGTGCTGGGAGCCATGCTCGAAGTAGCGGCGGTCCGGGGGCGAGCCACCTTCCTGAATGCGGTAATACTCGAAGGGAGCTTGGAGTGGCATACCGCCCGGGCCGCGATCGTCGGCGAAGTACATGGCCGATATGCGTGGATAGTAGATGGTGTGGCGGATGCGTTCCAGCCGAGCTGGCAGCGCCGGGTCCTGCCAGTCGATGGTGATTTTCAAATGATCCGCTGCGGCTGCCAGCATCTCGACGGGCGTGGCGACACAGCTGTCGAAGAAGTCATCTACCGTATAGCGGGGCGTAATGCGTCCACTCTCCACTAGGTCGATGGCGCTTTGATGCACCACGGTGATCAACGGCGCTAGCTTGCCCCCTTCGGCCTGATTTAGCTCGTGGGCGGGGTCGCTGACACCGCGGGCCAGGTCGCTATCATCGGTCAGGGCTATCGCTCCGTCACGGCTGAAGTAGCTCTCGGTATTCTCTAGCGGCTTCATGCGCTCTAGCTCGCCGATCTCGCTAAGCACCGTGCGCAGGCGATGATAGGTGGCCAAGTTGACATCATTGACCCCCAGGTCGGCCCAGCGCCGATAGGGCGACTCGGGCTCGCCTGGTTGCCGCCGATTGCCGAGGTCGACCCACACCGTTTCGGCGTTGCCGCCAAGCGTGGCTTTGCGCTCGAATAGGGTGATTTCTATCTGCTGGGCTGCTTTACCACCGAGCTTCTGAAGGTAGTAGGCCAGTGACAGGCCAGAGACGCCGCCGCCGATAATGGCAACCCGAAGCGTTGAAGTGTCCATCGTTATTCTCCTTATGCAGTCGTTTGCTCCAGGATCTTCCAAGAGTTCGTTGCTGCCAAGGGCGCAAGAGAAGCTGATACCGAAGTGATCCGTTGTACTTCGTGTGGCTATTGTTAGCAATATTGGTGATGCCGAGCTGATGCTGTGACTGCGCAGTATCTAAGCTGAAATGCTTAGGGCAGGTAAGCCGCGGTCGATGACCGGCCGCCGATTTCACAACATCCGCATGAGGTATCTAACCATGAATGCTCCTCAAAGCAATGTTCCTCAAAACAATGCTCCTCAAACCATTGATAAAAAACTGATCGCCCACGACTTTCGTGTTGCCATGCATGAAAAACTCGAGCCTGAGCAGATCGATGACGTTGCCGACGCTTTGATGGCTTCCGAGAAGGCCTATCCTGCTACCGGCAGCGTAGCCAGCCTGATCTTCTATCTTAGGTTTCAGGTTAACATCACCGATGGCAAGTCCTTCGATGGCAATGCTGGCGGCATCTCCTCAGCGGGCGGCGGCGCTCTCTTTGGGGATGTCTATACCAAAGATCTCGAACGGCTCTATCGTGATACGGTAAGTTTCGAATTTCAGGGTACGCCAGTCTATCTGAGCATCCTGTTCTTCGATGGCGACAGTAATCTATTGGGCCACTTCCAGTCGGGTGCCGTCTCCACCGTTACCGGCGCTGGCGGTGGCACAGGCAGCTGGAGTTGAGTCTTAGCCGTATGCTGATTCTAAACCTGGGGGCGCCCTCGGCGTTCCCAGGTAATCGCGAGCAAGAACGTCAGCATGCTCTCAATCCATTCTTCACAATCCACTCTTCTCCCCCTGATTTCCCTCCACCTATACTTCTCCATCCCAGTTAGCTTTCTGACTAACCTATGAGCCGAATATGAACTCTATTCGGCTCGTGTATCTCTGGGAGCAGCGCCAATTGCGCGAGCAGGCAACCACTAAGGATTTTTTCTTAGTAGTTCGCCAAGAGGGTAAACGCGCTATGTCATCACCCCCTATGTGATTGAGAAGGCCAGCGCAACTCAAAACAAGAGCCACCCTCATCAGAGGGGTAGCATCTGGCCTCGCCATGATGGGCTCTGGCAATAGCCGCCACTACCGCCAATCCGAGCCCACTTCCTCGCTTGTCTCCTGGCATACCACTGTCAGCGTCCCGCGCATGCCGGAATGCCGTGAAAATCTGAGAAGCATATTCCTGAGGAATACCTGGGCCGGTATCTATAACACGCA
Organism: Vreelandella sp. 2A-K22; assembly: GCF_054065485.1. Classification (NCBI taxonomy): domain Bacteria; kingdom Pseudomonadati; phylum Pseudomonadota; class Gammaproteobacteria; order Oceanospirillales; family Halomonadaceae; genus Vreelandella; species Vreelandella sp. 2A-K22. The sequence continues at coordinate 235,510 of NZ_JBSUGC010000007.1, forward strand.
AAACACACCAGCCGTCGTCCTGGCGCGTTTGGATGATGAGTGACCCTGGTGATGCATGCTGGCGAGCGTTTTCCAGCAACGCAAGCAATGCCTGGCGAATACGGACAGGGTCGCAATACGCGGCGCCAGATTGCAGATCAAGGGTTGGATAATGATTTGATGCATTTAGGGCATGTCTACAAAATTCAACAACTGATTCAATTTCAGCAGAAAGATCACATTTCTTGATCTCAAGGTTCAGATGGCCGCTTTCGGCCAAGCTTACGGCGCGAAGGTCTTCAATCAGTTGTGCCATGCCGTCGATTTGGGTAAGGAGGCTTTGAAACTGGGGTTTTTCGGGGGGGAATACGCCTTCTGCCAAGCCTTGCAGGCGTCCGCGTAAAATAGTAACGGGCGTACGCAGCTCATGGGCAATCGCCGCATTCCAGAACGTCATTTCCTTGGACATACGCTGTAATTGGTCTGCCAGGGCATTGAAGTCGTTTGCCAAAACGGCAGCCTCGCCTAACGAGCGATCACCTGTCGTGGCGCGTGCGTCCAGGTCGCCTTGTGCGACGCGACGCATGCTTTCTGTTACGGAATTTAGCGGTACCAGAATGCGACGTGCCAAGTGAATGCCCACTATCACGGCGAACGCCAGCCCAACCAACGTAGTGCTAACGAGCCAAGCCCACTCTAGCCCCGACGGGAACATGTTTGGTTCGCTAATCGCCCCCTGCCAAAAATGGAAGGTAATGAAATAGAACACATAAGAGGTCACCACGACTAGCAGTGTTATCCCAAACGCCATCGCTGCCATTGTTAACGCGATTGTCCGGCTCAATCCAATGAGTTTCATTCTGTTCCCCATAGCCGATACCCAACGCCGCGTATGCCAACGGGTATGCCTCTCACATCGACGTCTTCCAGTTTTTTACGCAGCTTGCTGATATGGCTGTCGACAGTGCGCTCAAGCGCCTCACCTTCGGGCAGGCAGGCGGCCAATAACTCTGCGCGGGTGCAAACTTTTTTGGGCGCGCGTGCAAGGTGCGTCAACAATCTGAATTCGGTGAGCGTTAACGCAAGGCTGTGCGAGTCTCCTCCCACCTGAACAAAGGCTTCGTGTTGTTCCAAGTCGATCTCAAAAGGCGGAACCCTGAGCACAAGAGGTTGATGGCTAGCATCAGCCATGGTGCGTCTTAACACTGCCTGAGTGCGTGCGACAACCTCGGCAGGATTAAACGGCTTAACCACATAATCGTCGGCACCAAAACGCAACCCCATGAGTTTATCGATGTCCTGATCCATCGCGGTCAACATGATGACGGGCGTCTCACCACGATGGCGAACCTCTGACAGCACCTGCCAGCCATCCATTTTAGGCATCTTTACATCAAGTAAGACGAGATCGGGTTTCATCGACAAATGCATGTCCAATGCTTTGCGTCCATCTTCTGCGTAGATGGTTCGGAGGCCCGCACGTTTCAGGTAAGCCTGCAGAATATCAGCGATCTCAGGCTCGTCTTCGGCGATGAGAATCAGTGCTTGCTGACCAGAATAAGAACTTGGCGACTGTTGAGTCGTGGACATGAAAGCGCCTAATGAAACATTAATTGTGTTCTCCATCATATCTACACATACCGTCGACGTTAATACCACGCTACAGCGATATAGTCCCCTTCAATTCTATGAGTAGGCAAATGTTTGCCTATATCTGAAGGGGCGATGCATGACGATCCGACATATTTACCGTAATGGTGGCTTCTGTGCCTTGCTGATAACCGTGCTAACCGCCTGCGATCCAGTTGAGCAAGAAGTAGCGCCGCCTCCTGCCCGAGTGTCTGTTGTTACCTTGGAACCCGTTAAATTGGAGCTGACCGAAGACTTGCCGGCTCGGGTCGTTCCTTTTCAAGTGGCGGAAATTCGTCCGCAGGTCAGCGGGATTGTCCAACGTCGCCTTTTCGGACAGGGAACCGACGTGAGTGCGGGGCAGCCATTATTCGAAATCAACCCAGCGCCGTTTCGAGCTGAAGTGGAAACGGCAGAAGCTGCTTTGCAGAAAGCCGAAGCCGAGCTTGCTCATGCCCGTGCACAGTCGGCTCGTTTGGAGTCGCTGGTCAGAGGGCAGTCGGTGAGCCGCCAAGCGTATGACGATGCTGTCTCCAGCAGCCAGCAAGCTGCCGCTGAGGTAGCCCAAGCGCGTGCCACGCTGTCGCGCCGCCACCTTGACTTGGAGTTCTCCACGGTGGTGTCCCCCATTGCAGGCCGAATTGATCAGGAGTTGGTAACGGAGGGGGCGCTTGTCGGCAGCAGCGATAGCACGCCCATGGCCCGTGTTCAGCAGATCGATAAGGTCTATGTCGATGTTCGGCGTTCTGCTTCCTCGCTCGAATCGCTTCAAGATGCGATGGCGGCGCAACCTTCGCTCGACAATGGCTTACCGGTCACCATTCTCGGCAGCAACGGTACACCCTACGATGTCACCGGACGCATTCTTTTTTCGGGCATCAATGTGGATGCCAGCACGGGTGACCTTTTACTGCGTGTACTCGTGGACAATCCCAATCGGCGCCTGCTGCCCGGTATGTTTGTGCGCGCTCGCGTGCCCTATGCACGCTATGACAACGCGTTGACGGTGCCGCAACAGTCCGTGGTGCGCATCGGCGGTAAGCCCTACGTTTGGTTGATTGGTGACAGCGACAAGGCGGTGATGGTTTCAGTGGAGCTTGGTGAATTGGCGAACGGTAATTATCGGATTCAAACGGGGGTGACAGAGGGGCAGAAGGTTGTCGTCGAGGGTATAGAGCGACTTTCTGATGGTGTCGAAGTCAGCGCGACTGATTGGCATATGTCATCGCCTCTTGAGGCTTCAGTGGCATCTTCTTATTAAGCTTCCGGAGTCTCCGCAATGCCCCAGTTCTTCATCCATCGCCCAGTCTTCGCGTGGGTGGTCGCGCTGTTTATCATCCTGCTGGGCGTGATCGCCATTCCGCAGTTGCCGGTCGCTCACTACCCCTCGGTAGCGCCCCCTTCGGTGACCATCACTGCGACCTACCCCGGCGCCACACCGCAGACCATGAACGACGCCGTGCTCAGTCTCATCGAACGAGAACTGTCCAGCGTCAAGAATCTGCTGTACTTCGAATCGTCGGCGGACTCTTCAGGGTCGGCCTCTGTCACCGCCACATTCAAGCCAGGGACAAATCCGGAACTGGCCCAAGTGGATGTACAGAATAGACTCAAGGCAGTCGAACCCCGGTTACCACAGGCGGTTCGTCAGGATGGGCTGAGCGTGGAGTCAGCGTCATCCAGTTTTCTGATGATCGTAGGTCTGAATTCCGATGATGGGCGCTTTGATGAGATCGCACTGAACGATTATATGGCGCGCAATATCGTCGAGGAACTGCGCCGCATTGACGGTGTTGGTCGTGTGCAGCTGTTCGGTGCTGAGCAGGCGATGCGCATCTGGATAGAGCCGGAGAAGCTGATTGCTTTCGGCTTGTCGGTGAATGATCTATCGACCGCGATCACGGAGCAGAACGCACCGATTGTGCCGGGCAGCATCGGAGCATCTCCGGCCTTACCCGGCCAAAAGGTGTCTTCACTGTTGACCGCACAGGGGCAATTGAGCACGCCGGAAGAGTTCGCCGCTATCGTACTTCGCGCTAATGTCGACGGCTCCAAAGTGGTGTTGGGCGATGTGGCGCGAGTCGAGTTGGGCGCCCAATCCTACGGCTTCTCCAATCGTGAGAATGGCCAGCCAGCGACGGCGGCAGCCATACAGTTGGCACCCGGCGCCAATGCTGTCCGCACGTCGGAAAGTGTGCAAGCGCGTTTGGCTGAGTTAAACCAGGCGCTACCTGCGGGCATGAGCTCATCGGTTCCCTTTAATACGGCCCCGTTCGTTAAGGTTTCTATCGAGAAGGTCATCCATACCCTCATCGAGGCGATGGTACTGGTCTTCCTGGTGATGCTGCTGTTTCTACAGAACATCCGTTACACGCTGATTCCCGCACTGGTCGCGCCGATTGCGTTGTTGGGAACCTTCACGGTGATGCTGCTGGCAGGCTTCTCAATCAACGTGCTGACGATGTTTGGCATGGTGTTGGCGATTGGCATCATCGTCGATGACGCTATCGTGGTGGTCGAGAACGTTGAGCGCATCATGGCCAAAGAGGGGTTGTCGCCAAAGGACGCCACCATCAAGGCGATGAAGGAAATTACGGGCGCGGTGGTGGGCATCACCCTGGTATTGACGGTGGTGTTTATCCCGATGGCCTTCTCGAGTGGCTCGGTCGGAGTGATCTACCAGCAATTCGCGCTGGCGATGGTGGTCTCGATTCTGTTCTCGGCGTTTCTGGCGTTGACGCTGACACCGGCGCTATGCGCAACCCTTCTCAAGCCCATTAAACCGGGGCACCACGACAAAGGCGGTTTCTTCGGCATGTTCAACCGGGCGCTTAAACGTATGACCGCCCGTTACGAATCGCGTGTGGGGAGGCTGGTCGCCCGCAGTGGTCGGGTCATGCTGGTGTTTGTGGTCATCGCAGGCGTGCTGGTGTTCGCCTTCCGCCAGTTGCCTTCGGCTTTTCTGCCGGAAGAGGATCAAGGCTATTTCATGACCAGTATCCAGTTACCCGCTAATGCGACAACCGAGCGTACCTTGGATGTCGTCAAGGCGTATGAGGAGTACGTCATGGCGCGCCCTGCAGTGGACGGCAGTATGTCTATTTTGGGCTTCGGGTTCTCTGGGTCTGGCGCGAATACAGCGCTGACGTTCACCACGCTAAAGGATTGGGGGAAGCGTGACGGTGCCACGGCGGCGAGTGAAGCGGAAGGAGCTCAGGCAGCCATGAGTCAATTGAACGAAGGGACGGTGATGAGTATGTTGCCGCCGGCCATTGATGAATTGGGCACCAAGTCCGGCTTTACGATGTTCTTGCAGGATCGACGCAACCAGGGGCCGGCCGCCCTTAAGGCTGCCGAGACAACGCTGCTGGAACTGGCGGCGCAGAGCAAGGTAGTTAGTGACGTCTATTCCGACGGCCTTCCGGAAGGGGCGAGCATTCGTCTTGACATCGATCGCCAGAAAGCCGAAGCGCTCGGGGTGTCGTTCGCCAACATTAGCGAAATCCTGTCTACTGCGATGGGGTCGTCCTACATCAACGATTTCCCGAATGAAGGCCGGATGCAGCAGGTGATTATGCAAGCGGATGCGTCGGCACGCATGCAGGTCGACGACGTGCTCAAGCTGCACGTGCGTAATAGCAGGGGGGGCATGGTGTCCTTGTCAGAGGTGGTCACGCCGGTGTGGGACGAAACACCGCTACAAATGGTGCGTTACCTGGGCTATCCCGCCACTAGTATTTCTGGCGGTGCGGCGCAGGGGGCTTCCACTGGTGACGCCATGGCTGAAATGGAGCGTCTGGCGCAGCAACTTCCGCCCGGTTTCGCAGTGGCCTGGACGGGGCAGTCCCTTCAGGAGCGCCAGTCCGCTGCTCAGGCACCCATGCTGGTGGCGTTATCCATCCTGGCGGTGTTTCTGGTGTTAGCCGCTCTCTACGAGAGCTGGTCTATTCCGCTGTCGGTCATACTGGTTGTCCCGCTGGGGTTGTTGGGTGCGGTGGCCGCCATGTTGCTGCGTGACCTGCCTAACGATGTTTTCTTCAAAGTCGGTATGGTCACCGTGATCGGACTGTCTGCGAAAAACGCGATCTTGATCGTTGAGTTCGCAAAACAGTTGCGTGAGCAAGGTAAGGGGCTGATGGAGGCCGCGGTGGAAGCCGCCAGCCTGCGCCTGCGCCCGATTCTTATGACCTCACTCGCTTTCGGCTTGGGGGTGGTGCCGTTGATGGTCGCGTTTGGCGCCAGTGCCAAAACCCAGCATGCGATAGGCACGGGCGTTTTCGGCGGTATGGTCAGCGGAACGCTGCTGGTAATTCTCTTCGTCCCGGTGTTCTTCGTTTTCGTGATAGGTCTTCAGGAGCGCGTTAGTGGCTGGCGTGCGGCTCGTCGCCCTTCATCATTACAACCCGATAACGATGTAGAGCATTAATGCCATGCGCCGACTGATTCCGCCTATCGTGCTAACGCTGTCGGCGTCCCCTGTGTCAGACACCTTTTCAGTGGCAGCGTTGGAAGTGACATCATTATCTAGGAGTTAAGTGGCTAATGCTTTCTGCTATCCCACAACGTTGGCTAGTTCTGTTTGCCGTAATGCTGGCGTTCCTGCCCGTTGTCATCGACATGACAATCCTGCACGTCGCTATACCTGTACTGACGCCGGCGCTAGGTGCCGCTGGCACCGAAGTGCTGTGGATCATCGATATTTATCCGCTGCTGATGGCGGGCCTACTGGTGCCGATGGGCACCCTGGCTGACCGAGTCGGTACGCGCCGTGTGCTGCTGACCGGACTCTTGGTGTTCGGGGTGGCGTCACTACTGGCGGCATTCTCGACGACACCCGTCATGTTGATCGGTGCTCGAGTGCTGCTCGCCATTGGCGGATCGATGATTATGCCTTGTGTGCTAGGTGTTATCCGCAAAACCTTCGAAGATGAGCGCGAGCGTGCGATGGCGCTTGGCCTATGGGGAACGGTTGGGGCCGCAGGCGCGGCAGTTGGCCCATTGATTGGTGGTGTCTTGTTGGAGCATTACTGGTGGGGCTCGGTATTTCTCATCAATGTGCCCATCATGCTAGTGGTGGCGCCGGTCGCCTATGCGCTGCTGCCTCGCCGCGAGGCTACAACGCCAGGCAAATGGGCTTTCGGTCAGGCCTTGATTTTGCTTGTTGGTATTATCTCGGTGGTTTACGGCATCAAGTCTGGGGTGGGAGCGGGGCAGCCGCTGTGGCGTGCAGGGTTGGTGCTCTTCCAGGGGCTAGCGATGCTGACCTGGTTTGCACGTATCCAGTTGCGTTCGGCGGAGCCGATGCTGGACTTATCGCTATTTCGCCATCCGGCCATTGTCGCTGGCATGGTGATGGCGCTAGTGGCTTCCGGTGCACTGGCAGGTGTCGAGCTGACGCTGGCGCAAGAGCTGCAATATGTGCTGGACAAGACGCCGCTGCAGGCCGGCCTTGTTATGGTGCCGATCATGGCGGCCGCTGCAGTTGGTGGCCCCATTGCAGGCTACCTGTCCAACCGGTTTGGCTTACGGCTGGTTGCCAGCATGTCGATGGCGATCGCGGCCGCCGCTTTGGCCTATCTGGCGCATGCTGACTTCCACGCGCCTGACTGGACAGTGCCAACAGCTTTGGCCGTGCTGGGGCTCACCCTGAGCATCGGCCTGACCGCTTCCTCGATTGCCATTATGGGGGCAGTGGACGCCAGTAAAGGAGGGGCTGCAGGCTCTTTGGAAGCCACCGGCTACGAATTGGGCAGTGGGCTCGGCATCACCCTGTTTGGGGTTTTCATGGCGAGCGTCTATACCAGCACTATTGTACTGCCGCCACACTTGGAGCCAGCCCTCGGTGCACAGGCAGCGCGCTCAATGAGCGACAGCATCGTTGTGGCACAAGGACTGGCCGCAGATCAGGCGGATGCACTCATCATGGCCGCGAAGGCGGCATTCTCCACCACGCACTCGATCCTACTGACAGTCGCTGCGATTCTCATCGCTTTGCTGTCGGTGGTGGTTTTTCTGATGCTGGGTAGCCACCCAGACAAGGTGGGTGCGCGCGAGTGATATTGGTTGGGCACTGGTACATCCATGTGGTTCTAGCCCCGGTGTTAGCTGTCAAGGTAAGCGTTGCGGGTTGCCGTGGCTGCCTCATATGGGGGCATTACTGGACGCGAATTACTCCCCAAATTTAACGAGTAAAAGCGCTACCTGATTTAAGCTCAGCGCTTCCCGGCAGACTGTGATTGCATTGAGCTCGCGAGTACTTTCCATAGGTGTTCAGCGGCAGGAGTGAACCTTCTTCCTTGGCTACGGATAAGATGGCAGGTAGCGGTATGCGATAAAGAGTGCTCGACAGGGATCGCAACGATATCACCACGATCCACCAATGGGCGGGCAGACTGCCGCGTCATGAAGGCAATACCTAGCCCTGATATTGCGAGCGCAATAGCCGTTGAAAAATGATTGCACTGGTAAGCGGGCAGAGGGGCTAGGTGTTGGCTGCTGAACATTTCATTGATGTACTGTTGGATGCCGAATTGTTCTGCCATAAAGATCAATCGCTGGGAGGCCAGGGTTTCAAGCGTAATGGCTTCAAGGCCTGCCAAAGCGTGATGTGGCGGCACTATGGCGCAAATGGGGCCGCGGTTAAAACTGCGAACCATGACCGGAGGATCGCCTAATGGACCAAAGCTGATCGCCATGTCCACTTTGCCCCGCAGCATCATGTTGATTGTTTCACTCATGTTGCCAGAGTGAATATCGACAAACACATCAGGGTAATCTGCACTGAACTGTTGGAGAGGCCCTTCCACAAATTCACTGATCATACCCTGCCCGACCCGTAGGCTGACACTGCCTCGACGCAAGTGGCGCATATCCTGCAGTGTCTCGGCTAACTGACGCCGCCGATACAGCATTTCCCGGTGGTGCTCGATCAGTAGCTTTCCCGCCTGGGTCACCGTGACGTTCCTTCCCTGTTTTTCGAGCAAGGGAATTTGCAGATGGCGCTCAAGCAGTGCTATTTGCCGGCTAATGGCCGAAGGGTTAACGCCGACTGACTCGGCAGCCGCTCTAACACCTCCTTGCATGGCAACCTCGTAAAGGTAAGCCAGTCGATGCTCGGTAATTCCCTGGTCTATGCGTTGTTGCACCATTCTCTCTATCCTTCACCGGCTTCTTAACCGTTGCTTTGAACGCAACGATTCGGCTGCGCGCTTCTTATTCTTTCCTTGTTACGCCCCTCACATACTGACCGTGCGCCTAATAGCACAACGCTGTTTTGGGGTTGCTGCTGTTTAGAGGCTGTCATTCTTACTCGAGAGGCTATATGAATACCCTTCACTCTTATCTGCAAGAGCATCAGCGTTCTATTCTCGATGATATTGAAGCGTTGGTACGTGCTGAATCGCCATCCAATGATAAAGCCGCAGTGGACGCCTGTGGTCAAATGTTGCGCCAGTTATTTCAAGACCGGCTCCAATGTCAGGCGGAAACGTTCCCACAAACTGAAAAGGGCGATCATCTTGGCTTCACGCTAGGAGAGGGGGATCGTCAGATTCTTATTTTGGGGCATTTCGATACGGTTTGGGATATCGGCCGGCTCGCTATCCGCCGTGAGACGGACAAGTTTTACGGTCCCGGCATTTTGGATATGAAAGCAGGTATTGTTCAAGCCATTTGGGCTGTCAAAGCACTCGTTGAACTCGATGCGCTTCCCAATGCCCGTATTCGTTTTCTATGTACCAGTGATGAGGAGTTAGGTAGCCCTACTTCGCGACAACGAATTGAGGAGGAGTCGGTTGCGAGCGATGTGGTGCTGGTTGTTGAACCTGCCACGGCTAATGGCAGCGCTTTGAAAACGGCACGTAAAGGCTCTGGACGCTTTTACATGCATATAACGGGTAAAGCAGCTCATGCGGGCAATAACCCTGAAGAAGGGGTGAGTGCGATTGAGGAGTTGTCCCACCAGATTCAATACTTACATAGCCTGGCCGACCCCGGCCTGGGAACCACAGTGAATGTTGGGATGGTACGTGGCGGTGGCCCACTTAATGTCGTGCCGGAGGAAGCTGAGTTAGGTATTGATGTTCGGGTAACGACGCTGGAAGAAGCCGGGCGGCTCTACAATGCCATTTATCAAAGTACCCCATTTCATCCCAGCGTAACGCTAACCGTTAGCGGTGACATGACGCGCCCGCCGATGGAGCGAACACATGCTACGGCTCGTCTGTTTGAACTTGCCCAGCACGCTGCCGGTGCATTCGGCATTGAGCTTACGGAAGCCTCGGTAGGCGGAGGAAGCGACGGCAATTTCGCTGCAGCCAAAGGTATTCCCACCCTTGATGGGCTGGGTGCAACCGGCGCTGCCCCCCATGCGGAATATGAGCACATTGAAATAGCCTCAATTGTACCGCGTGCGGCGATCCTGGCGGCGTTGATACGGCAGGTCTGATACGCCATTCAGCCGTTTGTCAGTGCGTTAAATAAATAACTATATGAAAAAATATTCAGGAAATTTCAACGTGAAAACTAGATCAATACAAAGAATGGCCATGCCCGATGCCTTTGTGATTCTGTTTGGGTTATTACTGGTGGCTTGGTTATTGAGTTTCTTTATCCCCTCGGGCCAGTTTGAGCGAACCACAGAGGGGCGTCCTACGGTTATTCCCGGCAGTTTTCATCTGGTGGAGTCTAGCGGCCTTAATTTTTTCGACATTTTTCTTTCTATTCAGAACGGTTTTATCAGCTCAGCAAACCTCATTGCTTTAGTTCTGGTAATGGGCGGTGCGATTGCAGTGGTGGAGTCTACTGGTGCGATCAATGCCGGTATCAAAAGCTTGGTTGATAAAGCCCGGGGGCGTAAATATCTGCTCGCGATTGTGGTGTCTTTTGTATTTGGCGTGGTATCTGCCATTGGCGTTGGGTCGAATGCCGTTATTGCCTTTATTCCGCTGGGTATCGTGTTGGCACGAGCGCTTAAGTTAGATGCGATCGCGGGGATCGCTATTGTCTATCTGGGCTATTTTTCGGGCTCAGCGGCTGCTGTTTTCGATCCTATTACACTGGGGATTGCTCAATCCATAGCAGGGCTGCCGCTATTTTCTGGCGCGCCGCTTAGGGTAGCGCTATTTTTCGTGCTACTGGCAGTGACAATTGCTTATGTGTGTCGGTATATCAAACTCATTAGCGACGATCCAGCCCGTAGTTTGATGGGGAATCAGCCCTTTAGCACTGAAGCCATTGGATCCGATGATGAGAACTTAACGTTTACGCGTCGGCATCTGGTCATTTTAAGTTTCTTTGTTGCCTGCCTGGCGGTGTTTATTTATGGCTCTTTAGGGTTGGGGTGGGGCGTTAATGAGCTTTCTGCCATCTTTATGATCAATGGGGTAGGAAGCGCTGCACTCGCGCGTTTCTCACCTAATGAGTTTGTGCAGATGTTCATGAAGGGGGCCAAAGGTATGCTATATGGTGCCTTTATTATTGGCATTGCCAAAGGCATTACGGTGCTAATGGCCGAGGGGATGATTCTTGATACGGTAGTGAATTCAATTTTTGTGCCCTTGAGTACGCTTCCCTCCATGTTGGGTGCGCTCGCTGTCTTTGTATTCAACCTCTTTTTCAATTTTCTGGTGCCTTCTGGTAGCGGTCAGGCAGCTGTAGTGATGCCGATTTTGACGCCGCTTGCGGATATGCTCGATATCACTCGGCAAACGGCGGTGATGGCATTCAAGCTTGGCGACGGGATTACCAATATTATTACGCCGACATCGGGTGTGTTGATGTCTGTGCTCGCCGTGGGCGGAGTGCCATGGAGTAACTGGGTACGTTTCGCGTTTCCGTTGGTATGCCTCTGGACGCTAGTGGGCATCGCCTTTGTAGTTACCGCTGTGTTGATTAACTACGGGCCTTTCTAATCAAGCGTAAGAATACGCTCGGTCAGTATTGCAATACATTGGAAATAAACAGCCAAACCGCTCAAGTTGAGCGGTTTGGTTCTCCATTAATGATATTTATAAGATATCGAATGACATTTATATAGTATTTTACCCTCACGTGAGGGCACTGATAGCTTCCTGAGGTGGTTAACTCAGGAGCTAGCAACATGATTTTGAAAATTTCTGTTTCAGAAATTAAAGAAAGGCAAGAAATTTTTTTAACTAATCTTAAAAATAAGCACTGCGACGCAGCGTTGCTTTTTAGTGTTACCGATATCTTCTATCTTACGGGGTTTCACTTCCGGCCTTCAGAAAGGCCGATTGCTCTTATTGTGGATGCACAGGGCTTTTTCAGTTTATTTGTGCCCCGCATGGAGGTAGAGCATGCACAAGAATACGCCGTTATAAGTACTTCTTGCGATTACCCTGAATACCCTGGCACTACTCATCCGATGGAGTATCTCAAAAAGGTACTTCAGGATAAGAACTTTGGTTCTTTAAGTGTTGGCATTGATGCCGAGGGGTATGGGTCAGCAAAGGGCTATGCGGGGCCGGCAATTACTTCACTGATCACTTTTGCCGATAAGGTGTTTATCAAAGGGCTCGTTGAAGAGCAGCGTTATATTAAATCATCGACGGAAATAGAGCTGATTAAAGAGTCTGCCCGATGGGGTAATTTGGCGCACAACCTGCTGACTAAGTATACCCATGCGGGTGGCCGTGAAATGGAGGCGGAAAGCCGCGCTACCCAGGAAGCGACCAAGGCGATGTTCGAAACCCTGGGCGCAGGTTATCGTTCCTATGGATCGCCAGCGCATGCATTCTATCGCGGTCAGATTGGCCCGCATTCGGCTTTCCCTCATTCGCAAAACCAGAACGCCATGTTCAAGAAAGGGTTCAATGTTGTCTCGCAGGCGGCCTGCGATGTTTGGGGCTACAAGAGCGAGCTAGAACGTACCATGTTTATTGAAGAAGCAACAAAAGAACAGGAAATATTCTTCAATCATATGTATGAAGCGCAGGAAGTAGCTTTTAGAACTATTAAACCAGGTATTCCCGCTTCTAAAGTAGAGGAAGAGGTGCAACGATACTTTAAGGATAATGGCTTAACGCAATACGTTAAACATCATACCGGCCATAACATGGGACTTTTAAACCACGAGGCCCCATTTTTCGACCTGGGAGATCACACTCTGCTTGAACCAGGCATGGTCTTTTCCGTTGAGCCGGGGCTGTATGTCGATGGCCTGGGCGCTTTCCGACACTCCGACACTATCGTGGTAACGGAAAAGGGTATGGATATGATCACTTACTTTCCCAGAGACTTAGAGTCGCTAATCATTGGTTAATTAACAATAGTGTGTGGCCTTTGACCTTGCCCTTATAAGTTTTAGAGAGGTAAAAATGAAAAAAATAGACCCGAATACCTCAGCTGTTAAAAAGAAGAAAAATATACCTGACTCCTATGTCATCCTGTTCGCGATGCTAATGATTGCATCAATAGCGACGTGGTTCATTCCAGCAGGCAGCTTTGAGCGTACAACAGAAAGTGGCACTGCTATGGTGGTGCCAGGTAGCTATGAAGCGTTGCCTGCAAGTCCCACCACGCTCTATGATTTTTTTCTTTCGATACAGTCTGGGTTGATCGATTCTGCCAGCATTATCTTTCTTGTGCTGACCATTGGCGGCTCGTTCGCCATCCTGGATCACACAGGAGCCATTCAGGCTGGCATTATGAAGCTGATCAAGAAAACGCAGGATAAAAAATATGCGTTGATAGTGGCGGTGTCTATCGCTTTTTCGGCAGCGGGGTTTATTGGCGCGTTACAAACGGCTGTTATTGCATTTATTCCCATCGGCATCATTATCGCCAGAGCCTTTAAGCTAGATGCGGTAGCAGGCGTGGCGATTATTTACCTGGGAGCATATGCAGGCTACACGATTGGCGGTTTGGATCCGATTACCACCGGGTTTGGTCAGGAGATCGCGGGGCTCCCCATTTTCAGCGGCCTATGGTTTCGTTTTGCCGTCTACCTCTGCATTTTAGCGTCGACGATCGCCTATCTTTGTCATTACATTTCCAAAGTTTCAAAAGATCAAAGTAAATCTGTGCTGGGCGCTACACCTTTCCCCACAGAGGTTGAAAACGCTAACACAATCCCCGCCGAGTTTACTCGGAAACATAAGGTGATATTGGGATACTTTTCGACCTGTATGATTGGCTACGTAGTGGGCGTTTTTAACTTGGGATGGGGGTTGCATGAAATGGCCGCGCTGTTCTTGGTAATAAGCCTGGGAACGGCGGCGATTGAAAAGGTACCCGCAAACCAGTATGTGAATCTGTTCATCAGAGGTGCGCAAGGAATGCTGTACGCAGCATTAATTGTGGGCCTTGCCAGGGCAATTGTGGTCGTGCTCGAAAACGCTTACGTTCTGGACACCATTGTTAACTCGATTGCGATGGTACTTCAGCCATTACCTAATGTGTTGGCGGCACTAGGTATGTACGGGTTCAATCTGGCGTTCAATATCATCATTAGTTCTGCCAGCGGTCAGGCGGCGATTGTTGTCCCCGTGATGGCGCCATTAGCAGACACTATCGGTTTGACCCGGCAAGTTGCCGTGCTGGCTTATAACTTTGGTGATGGTTTTACTAACATTATTACCCCTACGTCGGGAATTTTAATGGCCAGTATTGCGATCGGTGGGGTTCCATGGCTTAAATGGCTTAAGTTCGTGATCCCTTTGCTATTAATCTGGATAGCCATTGGGGCTGCGGCGCTAAGCATTGCGGTGGCCATCAACCTAGGCCCTTTTTAAGAAAGCAGATAAGTTTTAGGCACGATCGGCTTTTCGATCGTGCCTTCATGTATCTTCGATTCAATGTACTGAATAAAGAAACGTGCCGTATCAGTCAATAAATTGGAATTCCACGCCATCGAGCTGACCTTTTGCACATCTGAATTAATCGACTTGTACACTACATGGTCATTTTTTATGTAGGTGGCCGAGTGGGGAAGTAGCGTAACGCCCATTTCGGCGGCCACGAGTGCCACCAGTGTTTGCTGTTCCTGAGCTGTCTGAATGACATTGGGCTTGAAACCATGTTCTTTACACAGAGCCATTATCGCATCATAGTAACCGTGCCCTGCTTCTCGGGGTGTCATCACCCAGTTTTCATTACTGAGTTTACTTACGTCGACCACCTGGTTAGTGGTCGCTAGTGAATGGCTTTTAGGAAGACAGGCAACGAAGTGCTCTTCTAGTATCGTGATATTGTCTATTCGTTTGTCTGAGACAGGAGAGACAAGAAATCCGACATCAATTGTCCCATGTATCAAGCCGACAATCTGATTGTGAGTGGTAAGTTGTTGCAAACGTATGTCGATACCTGGATGGCTTCTTTTAAAGTCTTTAACGATAGATGGAATCAAGTGAAACGACATAGTACCGCTAAATCCGATTGAAATAGATCCCTCCTTGCCTTGTGCTATTCTTTGAGTAAAGGCTATTTCCTTATCCAGCGTCGCAATGCACTTTCTTGCCGCTTCGAGAAAATGCTGACCCGCTGGCGTGATGCGGACTTCCTTGTTGTTCCTAATAAGAAGCTGAACGCCGATTTCTTCTTCAAGGTTTTTTATCTGATTACTTAGGGGTGGTTGCGATATATTAAGTAATTTAGCCGCGCGCCCGAAGTGAAGTTGTTCGGCGACGACAATGTAGTACCTTAAGTGTCTGAGTTCCATGAGCTCCCTTTAGTGCTGGTTTTGATTTATTGAAAAAGGCTGCTGTATTGGCTGAGAAACCACGATTTTATGTAGAAAAAAGTAGTATAAATGCAGAGAATAAGCCATGTTAGCAATATATGGTGCTATAGAGTACTCTTTTTCCGACGACCTATTTAATGATGTTTCACACATTACATTGGTCGTTTCCCCAAGATATTACTTACATTGTTAAAACGCCTCAGGTGAAGCGTCAGATTATGCATAAATAGTTAAAAACTGCTCCGGTTCGTCGAAAAGCTAATTAATCGTCGAGCTTGCCAATTGCCTTCCACCTGCTAAGAGCCTTCCCGCCACAGCTCCGCTAGTGAACCTCCTGCCGGGGAATCCTCGGGTAAGGCAACGGCAGCGACTCGGGCTTTTGCTGCTGCAAGTTTTGCGGGATCACCGCGCTCTATTTCCGGCTTTTGGTCTGGTGGGTAGGCGCCTACCATGCAGAAATCATCGTCCGCCTTCAGGCTTGCATGCCCAATTCCCGCTGGCAGCACCAGCGCATCGCCTGCGTAAAGCATCAGCTCCTGACCGTTAGGGCCACCTAGCCGTGCCCGGGCCTGCCCGCGGAAGATGCCCAGTGCTTCATGGGCAGTGGAGTGAAAGTGGTCAAAGTCATATAGGTGGTAGCGCCACGCAGGCGGCCAACCGTGGCGTTTGAACATACTTTCAAAGGCATCGGCCCGTTCCTCTGCATTGCTGATATCGAGAACCTGGCGATAAACCAGCACTGGTAGAGGGGAGTTGGGGTAGCCGGTCGCTGCATCGCTGTCGAGATGGAGTCGTTCTGGCTGGGGGATAGACATCCTGGTCTCCTCGTTGGGGGTGTGTTTTTAAAATAGCTTTGAGCACACTCTTTTGCATAGCCGCGCTAACCGATAACAAACTGGCTAGGTGTTTAGTCGATTACCGCCTCGCAGCCCACCCCCTCATTTTCTATTCGATTGCCTTGATGGCATCAGTCGGTATCATATCGTGGGTGTTGTCCATCATTACGCCCTTTTACCGCGAGCTTCTATGACCCAATCTAAAACGCCTTTCATTGTGGTGCTGAGTCTGGCAATGACCATGATGCTGGGCCCGTTTTCCATGGATACGTACCTGCCGGCCTTTCCGGTCATCGGTGAATCGCTGGGGATTTCTCAGCAGGCGGTATCGTTGAGCGTTTCAGTGTATGTACTCGCGTTGGCGTTTGGCCAGTTGATCGGCGGTGCGCTTTCAGACCGCTTCGGGCGCCAGCGGGTGCTGATGAGCGGGCTGGCGATTTTTGCGCTCTCAAGCATCGTCATTGGTATGGCGGATTCTTTGAACACCCTGCTCGGCGGGCGGGCAGTTCAGGCTCTTGGCGCCGGTTTTACCCTGGTATCTGTGCCGGCGCTGGTGCGCGACCGGGTGGCGGGCCGCGACGCCGCGAAACTGTTCTCGATGATGGGCTTTATCATGGTGCTGGCACCTGGAATCGCTCCGAGCGTAGGCAGCGCGATTCTGGCGCTGGGTTCCTGGCACTATATCTTTTTTGCCTTGGCGGTATACGCGGTGCTGCTGGTGCCGTTGCTGGTGCGGGTGATCTTTACCGGCACGGGCAAGGTGTCTCGCGCGAAAAGCCCTAAGATGAGCCTGCTGGCGCGTTATAAACTGGTGCTGTCGACAAAGCCGGCCCTGCCGTTCATCGTTTGGCAGGCTGCCTCTTTTTCTACCCTGATGATGTTCATCACCTATGCGTCATTTATCTATCAGGGGCATTTCGGCCAGTCGCCTTCAAGCTTTTCAATGCTATTTGCGGCGAATATCGTCGCGATGCTTATCTTCAACATTCTCAACCGAGTATTGCTTTCCCGGCTACCGTCACTGCGTATCCTACAGTTGGCAACGGGCTGTCAGGCAGTCGGTATACTATTGCTGGTGATGGCTGCCTTTATGGAGTGGCCTCTATACGCTTTCCTGCCCGCCATGATGCTGACCATCGGCTCGATAGGGGCGATCTCGCCAAATATTCAGGCCTGCTTTTTGGAGTTCTTTCCCACCAGTGGCGGGACGGCCGCAGCGCTTCTGGGCGCAGCACAGTTCGGTGTCGCCGGGCTGCTGAGCGCATTGTCCGCCATGTTGCCGCATACGCTTGAAGCGGTCATTCTGGCCATGGCCGCCTGTGGCTCGGTGGCGTATCTGATGCTTGCCCGCTCTATCATCAAAGGGCGTGCCGCTGTCGAGGCACCCTAGGTCAGGCGGCGCGCTCTTGCTAAAAGCCTCGTGTTATCCAAAACACGGGGCTTTTTTATCAAGCATCTGTTGAGCTTACTAACTGTTCAAAAAGTGCTTCTATGGCCTGCGCAGTCGGCGTTTCGTTGGCAAACAAGATGCGGTACATCAGAGGCGCCACCACTATTCGGATGACTAGGCCTGTTTCAATCGGTTGCTCGCCTCTGGCGAGGGCGCGTTCGTTTATGACTTCGATCTGCTGACGCAAGAAGCCATCACATTTCCCCGCGCAGGCGTGGCCTTCTGTACCTAGCACATCGCGGAGCATCGCCCGTCCTGGGGCTGATGACATTTCTTCGAAGTATTCAACAAGCCAAGCTAACAAGTCGCTACGCAAACTCCCTGTATCGGCTGGCGGCTGTTCCGGCTGTAGTTGCTCGACGGCAACGTCGGCCAGTAACTGGGCAAGATCACCCCAGCGACGGTAGACCGTAGAGGGGGTGACTTCTGCACGTGCGGCGATAGCGGGCACCGTAAGCCCGGCTCGCCCTTGTTCTTGTTGCAGCTCTTGAACGGCCTGATGAACAGCAGCCTGAATACGAGCGCTGCGGCCCCCTGGACGGGGAGTGGGTTTGTTGGTCATGTGTTCCTTCTGTGCTTATTCATCGGTACGGTGGAATAAACCACTAAAGCAAAATATTTGCTTTAGTGGTTTATTGGGCTTATGATCCTTAAAGCTAATATTTTGCCTTTTGAGAGGGGTCATGTCCATCAACATTTCTGATACCGCCCGCCGTTCTTCGAACTGGAAACTGTCTTCCTCCAGTGCCGTTTTCCTGCACACAGCGATAATGATTGCCTTTTTGGCAGCATCGAGTGCGCCTACCCCGCTGTACCAACTTTATCAGCAGCAATGGAGCTTTAGCGCAACACTGCTGACCGTGGTTTTTGCCACTTACGCGCTGGCTCTGCTTCTGGCGCTGCTGGTGGCGGGGAGGCTGTCAGATCATATTGGCCGACGT
The DNA here is from genome assembly GCF_054065485.1 of Vreelandella sp. 2A-K22. Lineage (NCBI taxonomy): Bacteria > Pseudomonadati > Pseudomonadota > Gammaproteobacteria > Oceanospirillales > Halomonadaceae > Vreelandella > Vreelandella sp. 2A-K22. Next base: position 254,044 of record NZ_JBSUGC010000007.1, read on the forward strand.
CCGGTTATTGCCCTGGCTTTGTCGCTACAGATCATCGCTATGGTGGGCTTTTTAGGTGCTGCCGGGCCGGGTTGGCTGATTGCTGCGCGCGCTCTGCAAGGCTTTGCCACTGGTATGGCCACTGCGGCAGTCGGAGCGGCGATACTCGATTTTAGTCGGGAGCGGGGGGCCGTGATCAACAGCATCTCACCGCTGCTTGGTATGGCAGCCGGCGCGCTAGGCAGTACCTCGTTGGTCGTGTTAGCGCCTGATCCGCTGCACATGGTGTACGTGTTGCTGCTGGCTGTTTTTCTGGTGATGTTGGCCTTGATTTGGCTGGCGCCGGAGACGGCGACATCTCGTCCGGGTGCCTGGGCAAGCCTGAAACCACGCATTACCGTGCCGTTGCAAGCGCGCAAGACGTTGTTATCTGTCACCCCTGCGAACATGGCAGTGTGGATGCTAGGTGGTTTTTATCTATCGCTTATGCCATCGCTGATCGTTGACGTTACGCATGTGAACACGCCATGGCTTGGTGGTCTTGTCGTCGCAGCGCTAACGCTCACTGGCGCCACAGCGGTTCTGGCGGCTCGCAAGCTGAGTTCTTTTACAACCCTCTTGTCTGGCGAACTTGCCTTGGTCGCAGGGCTGGTCGTCATTCTGATCGGGGCTAATCAGGGACACGCTGTCTTGCTGTTGGTCGGGTCGATTATTGCGGGTTTTGGGTTTGGCGCGAGCTTTCTTGGGGCTGTGCGCAGTGTCCTACCGTTGGCCGAGCCCCATGAACGTGCTGCGCTGATGGGCGTGTTTTATATCGAAAGTTATCTGGCCCACAGCGTGCCTACGATGGCTGTCGGCTACTTGGCCCAGAAGGCCGGTTTGCTGGCCGCGGTCAATGTCTATGGTGCGGTGGTCACAGCACTGGCCTTGCTGGCCATTACCCTGCTGCTTATGCAAGCGCGCACCTCAATGAAGAAAGGAAATCAAGCATGACTGTTCAAAATGCCACCCCTATGTCCGCCGAGGAAACCCAGGCTCTGGCTACCAGTTTGGGGCTGCCCCTGGCCTCTGAACGTGCGCCACTGATTGCTGGCGTACTGCATCACATACACACGGTAATTGCCCGGATCGACGAATTACCTATCGATGAATCATACCCTCCTTCATTTGCCTTTGATGCTAGTCAGGAGAACAACCCATGCTAAACCCATTAAACCTGACACTGGCCCAAGCTAGTGCCGCCATCGCGGCACGCGAACTGTCGCCAGTAGAGTTGGTAGATGCGGCCGTGGAGCGTATTGGTGCGCGAGAGCCAGAGATCAACGCTTTTGTATCTGTATGGGAAGTAGCCGCCCGTGAGCAGGCACTTGAGGCCGAACGAGACATTCAACATGGCCGTTACCGTGGGCCGCTGCATGGCATTCCGATCGCGCTGAAAGACCTGTTCGATGTTGCTGACCAACCCACCACGGCCAGCTCCCGTGTTCGGGACGGACATCGGGCAGAGGCCAACAGCGCGGTAACGGATGCCTTGCTGCGTGGCGGCGCCATACTCCTGGGCAAGACCCATTTGCATGAGTTCGCTTTCGGCCTGACCACACCTCAAACGCGCAATCCGCTTGATCCCCAGCGCACGTCGGGGGGCTCCAGTGGGGGTTCTGCAGCAGCGGTTGCCTATGGCGGTGCCTGGGCGGCCATGGGAACAGACACCGGTGGCTCGATTCGAGTGCCCGCAGCACTTTGTGGGTTAGTCGGGTTCAAGCCAACGTATGGCTTGGTCTCCCGCCACGGCACTGCGCCCCTGGCCTGGTCACTCGATCATGCGGGCCCTATGGCACGCACGGTAGAGGATGTTGGCCTGTTATTGCAGGCAGTGATGGGCTTTGATGCGCGCGACCCCGCTAGCCGTACTCCGCCTGCCTCTTTCGGTATCAACGCAGAGTCGGGTGTGCAAGGGCTGCGTGTTGGTATCCCGCGCAACTATTACTTTGACCACGTTGCTGAGCCAGTCGCCGCGGCTGTGAGGCGTGCGGCAGCGCATCTGGAACAGCAGGGAGCTGTGCTGGTGGAGGTGGATATTCCTCTGGCTGACTACCTCATTCCGACCCAGTGGGGCCTGATGGTGGCTGAGGCGGCATCTGTACACGCCAAGGACATACGCCAATCGGCATCGCTATACGGTGATGATGTACGTACTTTGCTCGAAGCCGGACAACTGCTTCCTGCCGGAGACTATCTGAAGGCACAGCGTGCCCGACACCTGATCGCACAGCGCTGGGGTTCCCTTTTTTCAGAGATCGACATTCTACTGGCGCCAACCGTGCCCCAGACAGCAGCGCTTATAGAGCAGGATACGTTTACCTGGGAGGACGGCAGTCAAGAGAGTGTTGCCGAGGCGTATGTGCGCTTATGTGCACCCGCCAATGTGACCGGGCTGCCCGCGCTGACCGTGCCGTTCGGTAAGGATCATCAAGGGCTACCGATAGGCGTCCAAATCATGGGAAAAGCATTTGATGATGCCAAGGTACTACAGGTCGGGCGTGCCATTGAGTGGCCTCTTTTACCCGCTTAACACGCCCCATGCCGCCCAAGCGGTATCATCATCGGTTTGCCGGTGACGGGGTCTTCGATAACCCGGCTTTCCAGGCCAAATACCTCACGCACCATCTGTTCGGTCAGAATCTCCTCTGGCGGGCCTGCCGCGTAAACCTTGCCGTTAGCCATGGCGACCAGTTGGTCGGCGTAGCGGGCGGCCAGGTTGAGTTCGTGGAGCACCATCACGATGGTGGTGCCGCGCTGCCGGTTTAGGTCAGTGAGAAGGTCGAGCACATCGATCTGGTGGTTGATATCCAAAAAGGTGGTGGGCTCATCCAGAAGCAGCACTTTGGTTTGCTGGGCCAGCGCCATGGCGATCCACACCCGCTGGCGCTGCCCGCCGGAAAGCTCGTCCACATGGCGTTCGGCCAGCTCGCTCAGGTGGGTGGCGGCCAGGGCGTCGGCGACAGCGCCCTCATCAGCTGCACTCCAGCGCTTGAACAGCCCCTGGTGTGGGTGGCGGCCCCGGCTGACCAGCTCGAGCACGCTGATACCTTCTGGGGCGATGGGGGATTGGGGTAGAAAGCCTAACTGCTGCGCTAGGCGGCGGGTGGGCAGTTGGTGAATAGCGTTGCCATCCACCAATACGCTGCCCTGTTGGGGTGTTAGCAGTCGCGAAAGCACACGCAGAAGTGTGGATTTTCCGCAGGCGTTGGCGCCCACAATGGCGGTGGTCTGGCCAGCAGGCACGTTTAGGTTAACGTCGTCCAGAATGGTGCGCTCCCCATAGCCTGCCTCCAGGCCTTGGGCGAGTAGTGAGCAAGCGCTCATAGGGTGCCTCGGGTTTTATTGTCGCGAAGTATCAGATAAACGAGATATGGCGCGCCTAATACGCCGGTCACAATTCCTACTGGGTAGCGGGCGGGGAGCAGAAACTGGCCCGGATAATCGCCTAACAGTACCAGCAGAGCGCCTACCAGCGCGGCAGGAATGAGCAGTGAGCCGTTGCCGCCCATCAGGCGTGCCGCAATGGGGCCGGAAAGGAACGCCACAAATGCCACCGGGCCGGAAACGGCAGTGGCAAACGCCACCAGTGCCACAGCGGTGATGACCACGACAACCCGCGTAACAGCCAGGCGAACACCCAGCCCGGCGGCAAGGTCGTCACCCATGCGCAGGGTTTCAAGATCGCGGCGGCGGCTCAATAGCAGCCCGCCGAACAGTAGCAGGGCAACCAACAGCGGCAGCGCTTGGTCAAGTTGAGCACCGTTGACGCTGCCGGTGAGCCAGCGCAGGGCTTCTTGCAGCGTCCAGCTTGGCGCACGCATTAATAGATAGGCGGTAATACTTTGCAGCATCGCGGCCAGGCCAATGCCGATCAGAATCAGCCGCCCGCCGGTCACGCCCTGGCGCCAGGAGAGCGTGTAGATCAACAGCGCCACGCCCAGCCCTGCAGCAATGGCTACCATCGAAACCGCCGGGCCGCTTAGTGAAAGCACCACGATGGCAAACACCGCGCCGGTGCTGGCACCGGTACTGATGCCAATAATGTCCGGGCTTGCCAGCGGGTTGCGCAGCAGGGTTTGAAAAGCGATGCCGCCTAGGCCAAAGCAGGCACCTACCAGCACTGAAACGACGGCCCTGGGCAGGCGCAGCTCGCGCACGGTGAAACCAGCGCCAGGCACTTCCGCACCGCTAAGTATGCGTAGCACCGTGGTTAACGGTGTGAAGGATTGCCCCAGCATCAGGGTTAACAGCACACCTGCCAGCAGGCAGGTGCTAAGCACTGCAATCATGCGAGTGTGTTGCTTAGCGTTCGTCCTTCTAATATGTCGGAAGTGGCTGATCGAACTGAGAGGCGGCTGGTTCATAGCGAGCCTACCTTGCGGGTGCGCACAATCCAGATAAACACCGGTGCGCCGATAAAGGCGGTCACGATGCCTACGTCCAGCTCTGAAGGATGGGCGATTAGCCGCCCGGCCACATCTGACAACGTCAGCAGTACCGCGCCACCCAGGGCAGAGAAGGGCAGCAGCCAGCGGTAATCGCCGCCCGCTAGCAGGCGGCAGGCGTGGGGTACGACCAGCCCCACAAAGCCAATCGGGCCGCACACCGCCGTAATCGGGCTGCACAGCAGTACCGCGCCCACTGCCGACATGGCCCTGGCCACGGCCACCTTTTCACCCAGCCCGGCGGCGGTGTCATCGCCCAACGCCAACATATTGAGTTTGCGTGCGGCGAGCAGGGTGATGACAAACCCCGTCCCCAGAAAGGGCAGCACCGGAAGAAGCTGCTCATAGGTCGCGCCACCCACACCACCCACTAACCAGGATTGCACCAGTCCGCCGATATCACCCCGTGGCAGTACCACGGCGGTGGCCAGTGAGCTAAGCGCGGCGGTGATGGCGGCGCCTGCCAGCGCCAGCCGCAGCGGCGTAGCGCCCCCTTGACCCAGGCTGGCAATGGCGTAAACCGCACAGGCCGAGATAGCGGCACCAGCAATGGCTGTCCAGATGTAGCTGGTCGTCTCGTCAATACCGAACCAGGCAATGCCAATCACCACCGCCAGCGCCGCCCCGGCGTTAACGCCCAGAAGGCCGGGGTCGGCCAGCGGGTTGCGGGTCAGGCCCTGCATGACCCCGCCGGAAACCCCCAGGGCGGCTCCGGCCAGCATGGCAAGCAACGTGCGCGGCAGGCGGCTGGCTACGGCAGCGTGGCCAATGGTTTCTACCTGGCCGCTCAGCGCGGCGACGATTTCCGGCCAGCCTACTTCCCGGGCGCCAAACGCCACAGAGAGCATGGCGGCAAGGCCGAGCAGAACAAGTAGCACTGCGCCGCCAGACAACCGACGGGCAGCGTTGCGTTTGATACGAAGAGCGACAGAGCGATTAACGCTTGAGCCAGACGCCGGGCCGCTACCGTTGTGACTTGCGTGCGGCTTCTGAGAGCAGGTCTGCATAATCGTCCAGTAACCATGAGATCGACATGGGGGTAGGGTTGGCCGCTGTGCCCAACGGGGTATTGCCGAGCATGACAATGGCGCCGTTTTCTACCACCGGCAGGCGGGAGGTAAGCGGGTGCGCGTTGAGCTGATCGATCAGCGGCTGACCGCCGTAGGTGACGAGAATATCCACATCGTTGAGCTCGTCGATAAGTTCAGAGCTGATCTCTCCGGCGAATTTACCGGGAGTGGAGTTCTGTTTGACGACCTCAGGCGAGACCAGCCCAAGATCGTGAAAAAACCGCACCCGCGCATCGTTGTCGGTATAGAACGAAATGCGCCCCAGGTTGGTGGGGTCAAGGTGGGTGACGAACATAGCGGTTTTGCCCGCAAGGTCAGGATGGTTGGCGGCGGTATCGGCAATCTGTGTTTCGATTTGCTCGATTAGCGCCTGGCCTTCCTCCGCCATGCCTAGCCCTGCACTGTTCAGTTGAATCATATCGCGCCAGTCGGTTGCCCAAGGGCCTTGGGGGTAGGCTACCACCGGGGCAATCTGGCTCAGGGTGGTGTAGTCCGCCTGACTAAGCCCTGAATAGGCCGCCAGAATCACATCGGGTTGGCTGGCCGCCACCGCTTCAAAATCAATCCCGTCGCCCTCATCGAACAGGGCAGGGGGCGTGGCATCAAGTTCTGCGAACCGGGCTTCCACCCAGGGCAGTAGCCCGTTGTCGTTGTCGTCACCAAAGTTGGCTGCCGCAAAGCCGACCGGTACCACGCCAAGCGCCAGCGGCACTTCGTGATTGGCCCAGGCCACGGTCGCTACCCGCTCGGGTTTTTTTGGCAGTACGGTGGAGCCCAGGGCATGTTCGATTTCAAGGGGATATTGCTGCGCGCCAACGGGCAAAGCGCCGAGGCTGCACGCAGCGATAAGCGCCACGTAAGCGCTCAGACTTCTATGGAACAGGGCCATAGCCTTCTCCAAAAGCTTAAGACGTAAATAACGGATAATCCTCACCGCATGGTAAGCACGCAGCATCTAGATATATGACGGGTAGTCCAGGTGATGCATGTCGTCACGGTGTATTGTAATTATTATCAAAAGTTCAACTAAATGATTGTGATTGACATTATCACTATTGACTCGGGGATGCTAGCTTCGGATACTCTTCCGGCCTTTCGAAAGAGAATCACAAGGCGCGAGGGTAGGTTTATTCATTTCAAGGGATCTTCAACATGACTGATAGCAATAGCACAGTCCGGCGCAACGCAAGTTGGTTACGGTGGCAGCAGACCACTACCGCCATTCTGTGCGGCACGACGCTGGTGACTATTCCCATGATCGGGAACGCCCAGGAAACCGGCGAGAGCAGTGAAGATAATGAGGGCTATCGCCTTGCTCCCATTATCGTCAATGCTCAGGCCTACGCTGATGATGATGCCAACTCGATAGTGGCCCAGGAGCTGTGGGTGGGTGGTAAGGTCGCCACCAGTATTCTCGATACGCCCGCCTCTGTGTCGGTCATCACTGAGAAAGAGATCGAGCAACGCAACGCCTCGACCACCGAGGAAGTCCTGCAATATACCCCCGGGATTCTCACCGATTATTACGGCACCGATGACCGTAACGACTATTTCAAAATCCGCGGATTCCAGGCCACCACTTACCGTGACGGGCTGACGCTAGGCTCAATGCGCGGTGTTCGCGAGGAGCCCTACGCCTACGAACGCGTTGAGGTTCTGCGTGGGGCTAACTCCACATTGTTCGGCCCGGCGGATCCAGGTGGCTCGGTCAACTTTGTAAGCAAACGGCCAAGGTTTGAACGCTTTGGCGAAGGCTATCTCTCTTATGGCTCTTTTGACCATAAAGAGGCTGGCCTTGATGTGGGCGACACCCTGAACGCTGACGAGACCGTGGCCTACCGTTTCACCGGCACTATCCGGGACAGCGATCGGGAATACGATCACTCCAAAGACAACAATGGCTTCTTGATGGGCGGTCTGGCCTGGGAGCCAACGGCGTACACTTCAGCAAGCGTTATTTTCGACTACCTGAAGCGTGACGACACCCCCAATAGCGGTGGTTACCCACTCGACCGGGAGTACGACCGCAGCGATTTCTTTGGCGAGCCTGGCTTCAATTATCATGATGTCGAGCGCACCAGCCTTACCGGGCAGCTCACCCATGATTTCAATAACGGGCTGACCCTGCGAGGCAATCTGCGCTACAGCGACCTGACGGACGACTTCGGCTACGTCTATATCACTGACTCTGCGTCGCGAGTAGGCAGCGTGGTGGATCGCGATTACTTTGGCTCCGACAGCGAAGCCCAGGAGTTGATCGGCAACGCGATCCTGCAGTACGACGCCCGCTTTGACCGAGTCGATAGCAGCACGCTGGTGGGGGTCGAGTATCGCGATGCCTCAACCGAAGACAGTTCGTTTTACGGGGATGCGACCTCAATTGATATCGCAAATCCTGTCTTTAGCGGTGCACCGAGTAGCCTCAACGTCTATAGCAGCAACAAGCAGGACTTCACTACCGAGTCGGTTTTCCTGACTCAGAATTTGTCCTTCTATGACCGATTCATTGTGACAGCGGGTGTGCGCAACGACTCGATGGATGTCTCAAGCACCAACATGGCGGGCGTTACCGATTCCGATGACTTCTCTGAGACCTCACTTCGCGGTGCGCTGACCTATCGGGTCACCGACGAAATTTCCACCTATGTCAGCATGGTGGAGTCGGTCGCACCGCCCACGATTGGCGTCGATCCCGAACGGGGCGAGCAGTACGAAATTGGTGCGAAATATTCTCCCTTTGGTACTAATGCGCTGTTTTCGGCGGCCATCTATGACTTAACCAGGGACGACGTCACCATCTCGGTTGTACAGGACAATGGCGTTATCGAGCGGGAAACCGTGGGTGAGTCCCGCGTACGGGGTCTTGATCTGGAAGCGAAGGCTGAGTTGACCGATAGCTTTAGCGTGGCCGGTGGTTACTCCTATATGGAGTCGGAAGTGGTACGCGACAGCAACGCAGCCAGAGAGGGTAAGGAGTTCACCGCAGCACCCAAACATACGGCGTCGCTGTGGGGCTACTATACCTTGCCAAGCCAGGATATGAGTGTAGGCCTCGGCGCCCGTTACATTGGCTCCTACTACTTTGATGTCGCCAATACGTCAAAGAGCAGTGCGGCAACGCTGTTTGACGCGGCCTTCAGCTACCAGCTCACTAAAGACGCCGACCTAGCCGTCAACGTCAGCAACTTGCTCGACGAGCAGCACGTGGTCGGTTCAAGCACGGCCGATTACTATAATCCGGGTCGCGAAATCAGCGCGAAAGTGAGCTATCGCTGGTGATGTAATTCCGCCTATATCCCAGAGGTAAAGCAACGGCAAAACGCCCCGACTTGAACATTAAAGGCGGGGCGTTTTGGTATTTAGGCTTCTGTTAGGCCATCAACGATAAAAACTCGGTAGTCGGCACCTTGGAAGCGGTGCTTGCGGGCTTCCTGGTAGGCGGGGCTTTGGTACCAGGCGCGGGCGGCAGCCATATCGGGGAAGCGCAAAATCACCGCACCTTCCATAGCGCTACCTTCAAGCACTTCAAAATCACCATAAAAAGCGAGCGGTTGCGGATCGTGGCCTTCGCGAGCGGCTTTTGCCTTCTCGCCGTAACGCTCCATTTCCTGGGCGTCGTGGGTATGTTCGCGGGTCATTACGACGTAAGCGGGCATTAAATTCTCCTTATTTATTGGTCACTACTTCACATCGTTACCCAGCGCCTTTAATCGCTCAGGGCTAAGGGCGATGTCCTCATTTTTGTTGACTCCGATACCTTGATCAATGATGCCTTGGGCAATGCGTTTGGCGTCGTCTAGCGAGTGCATCACGTAGGTGCCGCACTGAAACTCATTGAGCTCTGGAATCTCTTCCATACGGTTCACCGCCAGTACATCTCGCATGGCCGCTAGCCACGCTTCGCCGACGCGCTCTTCCGTTGGGCTGCCCAGTAGGCTCATATAAAACCCGGTACGGCAGCCCATTGGCGAAATATCAATAATTTCGACGCTGTCACTATTTAAATGATTGCGCATAAAGCCAGCAAATAAGTGCTCCAGCGTATGAATGCCTTTTTCACCCATCATATCCTCATTGGGCTTGTTAAAGCGCAAGTCGAACACGGTAATGGTGTCGCCGGAAGGCGAGTGCATGGTTTTGGCAACCCGCACCGCGGGGGCGTTCATGATCGTATGGTCGACGGTAAAACTATCCAGTAACGGCATGTTGGCTCCTTGCTGAGTTATACCCCTTCAGCTGGTCAACGACTCAGTGTGTGGTACTTCCCATTAGATAGCTTGGGAATTAATGGTTCAGCGGCGCGGTGATAACCTCGACTGTCTCGCGGCGGATGGCGTTGTAGAAGCAGTTGGGTCGCCCGGTGTGGCAGGTGGGACCTTGCTGGTCGACCTTTAGCAGCACTGCGTCGCCGTCACAGTCTAGGCGTGCCTCTACCAAGCGCTGGCGATTGCCGGAACTCTCGCCCTTGCGCCATAGGGTCTGCCGCGAGCGAGACCAGTAGCATACTTGCCCGCTGTTAAGCGTTTCGCGTAGCGCTTCATGGCTCATCCAAGCCAGCATCAGTACTTCGCCGCTGTCGTGCTGCTGAGCGATAGCGGTGATCAGCCCGTCAGCGTTCCAAGGAATAGATTCGATCACCGCTGCCAACGGTCGGTATTCGCCACGCTCGGCATTCTCTAGCTCTATCCAAATGTTCATCGGCGGCTCGCATTGCTAAAATATAATGTTATAACATATCATAATTGAAGCCTTGAAAATCAAGGCTTGCTAGGGGCAAAACACATTAATACCCAGTCCAACCACGGAGATGATGATGAAAACACGTGCAGCTATTGCCTGGGAGCCCAATCGGCCACTTGAAATTGAGGAGATCGATCTGGGAGGGCCGAAAGAGGGCGAGGTTCTCGTCAGGATCGTCACCACCAGCCTGTGCCACACTGATATGTTTACGCTGTCCGGAAAAGACCCTGAGGGGTTGTTTCCTTGCGTATTGGGCCATGAGGGCGTAGGCGTCGTCGAGGAGCTTGGGCGCGGGGTAACCTCGGTAAAGCCCGGCGACCATGTTATTCCACTCTATACGCCGGAGGATCCGAACTGTCCCTATATTCGTTCGGGCAAGACCAATCTCTGTCAGAGCATTCGCAAAACCCAGGGGCAGGGGCTAATGCCGGATGGTACCAGTCGCTTCTCTTATAAAGGCAAAATGCTGCACCACTATATGGGTACCAGCACCTTCAGCGAGTACACGGTGTTACCCGAGATCGCGGTGGCTAAGATCAGCCGCGAAGCGCCCCTGGCCAAGGCGAGCGTGATGGGGTGTGCGATACCTACCGGTATCGGCGCGGTGAGGAATACTGCCAAGGTGAAACAGGGCGATACGGTGGCAGTGTTTGGATTGGGCGCTGTAGGCATGGCCGTCATTCAAGGCGCCAAGCTCCAGGGAGCAGGGCGAATCATCGGTATTGATGTCAATCCAGCCAAGTTCCCACTTGCCCTGTCGTTGGGCGCAACGGAGTGTCTTGATCCGAATGACTATCCCGAGCCGCTTCACGAGGTGATCATTGAGATGACCAATGGTGGCGTCGACTTCTCTTTCGAAGCCGTAGGCAACGTTCGCTTGATGCGGGCGGCGCTTGAATGCTGCCACAAGGGCTGGGGCGAAAGTATCATCATCGGGGTTGCGGGGGCCGGGGAGGAGATATCGACACGTCCCTTCCAGCTGGTGACTGGTCGGGTCTGGCGGGGCAGCGCGTTCGGCGGCGTGCTGGGGCGCTCTGAGCTTCCGGGCATGGTTGATGAATGGCTGTCAGGGCGCTTCGACGTTGATCCCTATATCTCGCACAACATGACTCACGACCACATTAATACGGCATTTGATCTGTTACGCCGTGGTGAAGCAATTCGCTCGGTTATGCACTATCAACCCCAGGAAACGATGGCCGGGCCCCTGCCGGGCAAACTGATCGGTGAGGCGCCCAATAAGCCTCAGCCTGCTTGAGGCAATAGGCAGCTTGGCTAGCCGCCTTGTTCAGGCGCGGGCTCAATGACGATTTCGTGCTTCCTCCGCTCATTCTCCAGTGTTGCCAAGGCAATTTGGTAACAATCTTCGATATGGCGGCTGCCCATGTACTTCATCGCGCTGAAGCTAATACCACCAGCGACGGCGCTACCGACAAAAGGAACGAACTTAGCAACACCTTTGGACGCTACTTTGACGCCCATCTTGCTTAAAAGCATGACGATAAGTTTTTTCGTGATGTATTTACCGGCCATTTTGCTGCCGGTATTCGAGATGGCCGTCATCACAAAGAGCTTGGATTCTGTATCCAGGCTTTCGATTTGTTCAGGCGTTAAACCAAATTTCTGGTTAATTCTGGGAATTAGCCGCATCAATATGGCAACGTCTGAGCCTATATCCACCCCCGGAATGGGTATAACCGCCGCGCCCGCAGAGAGGCTTGAACTCTTGGTGACCATCGAATGGCACGATTTTCTAATCGCTTCGAGTTCTTCTATTGATTCAATCATGATGAGATCCTTTCATTTACTGCCTGATTGATCCAGTGCTGGCTGTACCACTTCCTGGTTCACTTCCTTCTAACATTACTGACCGCTCTTCGACGTTATTTGAGAGTCGCTTGTAGTAAAGTCGTCGGCGAAGGTAAAAGTGTCAAACGGTATTTGGAAAGGCGCAACTGAAGCGGGAGGCTTGAATGTCGAACTTGAGAACCCTATATCCACCGATCGAACCCTACGAAACAGGCATGATCAATGTGGGGGATGGTCATACGGTCTATTTTGAGCGCGTGGGCAAGCCGGGCGGTAAGCCTGCGGTATTTCTACATGGTGGCCCCGGCGGTGGGATTTCGCCTGATCATCGGCGCCTGTTTAACCCTGAGCGCTACGACGTTCTTCTCTTTGACCAGCGCGGCTGTGGTCGTTCAGAGCCTCATGCCAGTATCGAAGCCAATACGACGTGGCATTTAGTTGAAGACATCGAGAGGCTACGTGAGCATGTTGGCGTAACTCAGTGGATGGTTTTTGGCGGCTCTTGGGGTTCTACCCTGGGTCTTGCCTACGCTCAGACGCATCCAGACCGTGTCAGTGAGTTGATTTTGCGAGGCGTCTATACGGTCACCCAAGCGGAGATTGACTGGTACTATCAGTTTGGTGTGTCTGAAATGTTCCCCGATAAGTGGGCGGCGTTTCAGGCGCCTATTCCTGAAGCAGAGCGACACGATATGGTGGCCGCCTACCATCGTCGTTTGATGGGGGATGACCCTATCGCTCAGCTTGAGGCGGCGAAGGCATGGACGATATGGGAAGGTGAAACCATCACCCTGCTACCAGACCCTGCCTTATCGGCTCCCTACAGAGAGGGGCATTTTGCGCTAGCCTTTGCGCGGTTAGAGAACCATTATTTCACTCATCGCGCTTGGCTGGAGGAGGGGCAACTGCTTGCTAACGCTTCACGCCTAAAAGGCATTTCCGGCGTCATTGTCCATGGGCGGTACGATATGCCATGCCCTGTTCGTTATGCGCTGGCACTGCATAACGCTTGGCCAGAATCCGAATTCCATTTGATCGAAGGGGCAGGGCATGCCTGGAGCGAACCCGGCATTCTCGATCAGTTGATACGCGCGACAGATCGCTTTGTATCATAAATCTTAACCATGACAATACTTGCTACTGCGCGGTTAATTGAAGTGGTGCATGAGTTAACCTGGTATGAGTTGCTCATATAAAGGCTTCTTTAGAACAAACGGAAAAGGCGGCAGTACAACAGGCTGCCGCCTTTTTTTACGCGGAGGGTTAAGTGTTTACTCATCGCCATCGTAGGTCACGCGCCAAACGGCGTTCGTCAGGTCGTCAGCGATGATAAGGGCGCCCTCTGGATCGATGGTGACGCCGACTGGGCGACCGCGAGTTTTACCGTCTTCAGTAAGAAACCCGGAAACGAAATCAATTGGGTCACCGTCGGGCTCGCCATTGCGGAAAGGGATAAAGACAACCTGGTAGCCCACAGGGTCTGAGCGGTTCCAACTGCCATGTTCGCCGATAAACACGCCTTCAGCGAACTCATCTCCCATTTCCGGTATGGAGAAGGCGAGACCCAGTGGTGCTACGTGCGAGCCTAGGCTGTAGTCGGGTACCACTGCTGACTCCACTTTTTCAGGGTTCTGCGGGCGTACGCGGGGGTCAACATGCTGCCCCCAATAACTAAATGGCCAGCCATAAAAGCTGCCGTCCTGTACGGTGGTTAGGTAGTCTGGAACCAAGTCCGGGCCTAGTTCGTCACGCTCATTAACGACTGCCCAAAGTCGCTCAGTATCGGGTTGGATAGCCAACGCCGTGGGGTTGCGCAGGCCGGTGGCATAAGGCCGATGCATGCCGGTGTCGGCATCAATTTCCCATACCTCGGCTCGGCTAACCTCCGCTGCCATGCCACGTTCGGTGATGTTACTGTTGGAGCCAATGCCCACGTACAAGTAGTCTCCGTCAGCGCTCGCGGTCATCGCCTTGGTCCAGTGGTGGTTGATTTCCGAGGGTAGCAGCGTAATTACTTCTGGCGACCCACTGGCCTCGGTTTGTCCTTCCTCGTAATCGAAGCGTACAACCGCATCTTGGTTAGCGACATAGAGGTTGTTATCAACCAATGCCAGCCCATAAGGCGCGTTGAGGTTCTCGGCAAACACCGTTTGCTCTTCATAGCTGCCGTCATCGTCGCTATCGCGCAAAAGGGTCAATCGGTTACCGCTTTCAACGGAGGTGGTGCCCTGGCTTTTTATGTAGCCAGCAATAAAATCTTTTGGCTTCAGGGGCGGTGCGTTGCCGCCGCTTCCCTCTGCCACCAGAATATCGCCGTTGGGCAACACCAGCGTTTGGCGCGGCACCTTAAGATCAGTAGCAATGGCCGTAATGGTGTAACCGTCGGGAACCGTCGGTAGCTGGTCGCCCCATTCTGCGGGCTCGGGAACTGACATATCCGGCAGAAGCCCACGTTGTGGCTCAGGAAGGTCAGGGTTTGGCCCATACTTTTGAGAGTCCTGAGCGCTAGCAACACCTGCCACCAGAAGTATCGAGAGAGGAGCGGCGAAGAAATGGGAAAACTTCATGGCTTATCTCCGATACCAAAGCGGGAAAAACCGACCCACGTCGCCGTGCCTGCGAGCAAAACAACGACGATCGAAAGAGCAAAGCCAGCTGGCATCATGGCCCAGGCGTCTCGTGCATGGGCTAACGCATTGACAAGACCCAGTACCCAGGTGAGCAATAGCAGCGCTGGATACATCAGAAAAGCCAAACGACGGTCTTGGGAACGAAAAAAGCCAATAATTGCGCACAAAAGCGCAAGTCCCGCGAAAATAAGCCCACCCAAATTTAGCCAAGAAGCAAAGGTGGCCCACTGAATATGGTAGGTGGTTGAGTAGGCGTAATCACATAGCATGGTGCCAAGAAAGAGTGGCGTAGTCCCAGCAAGCATTACGGTATGAAACGGGTTTGGCCCGCTTCGATAAGTGCGATCGTTAGTGGCTGTCACGGCAAACTCCTTATGCTGTTCAAGCTGATTAATTTACCTTTGTTGGCTGGCGCTGCACGCTAGCCCCAACTCAGGCAACGACATCATGTTCGTTAGGGCGCAGTATAGTTGACGATAAACAACTTGCCCAAAGCGAAGCGGCGCTGGTCGCCGCGATTTTTGCCAGCTCGTTATAACCCTTCTGCACCGTAATAATACATCGTCGATACGTTAAACCTGCTTCTTTTAGCCACTGCACCCACGCTTAACACTCTCTTCTTTAGGCCTAATTAGCCAGTTCATCATTTATCTTGACCTCAAGTTAACCTGAGGTTTTAAAGTGAGCGCGCTTAGTACTTTAGCAATGGCCGATAAAAGGTGGGCAGTAGGTATGCGCAATAGCAATTCAAGATCAATACCGTTGGTAAGAACGATCCTTCTGATCATTCTAATTGGGCTTAACCTACGGCCATCCATGGCGGCTATTGGGCCTCTGGTTGAGGCAATCCGTCACGATGTGAGCCTTTCATTTACACAGTTATCACTGTTAACCACGCTACCGGTACTAGCCATGGGGCTGGGATGTTTTGTTAGTGCATTGCTGGCAAAGCGGATCGGCTTCAACCGTCTGATTACCTTGGCGCTTGCGTCGATTATGTTATCGGACGCCCTACACTGGTTTGGCTTCGGGTATACAGGTTTATGGGCAGCCGCACTGGGCGCTGGCATTGGCATAGCCTTTATTCAGGCCGCACTTCCAGCGGTGATAAAACGGGCTGCAGGCGAGAAAACCCCAATGGTGATGGGTTTTTACATTGCTTCCATCATGGGGGGCGCTGCTCTCGCCTCCGCCATAACACCCGTGGTGAGTGATTTTATTGGCTGGCAGAGTGCCTTGGCGTTATGGGGGCTGTTAGCGCTTGCAGGGCTCGTGGGTTGGGTGACACGCAGGCGAGTACTGCCAGCCCCTAGCCAAAAGGAGAGTGTCAGCATTGCTTTTTCAGCGATGGCTCGACAGCCTCGTTTTTGGTCGTTGGCGATTTTCTTTGGTTTAGGCACGGCGGGTTATACCTGCCTTCTTGCCTGGATTCCGCCCACTTTCATCAGTTTAGGCTGGTCTGAAACGCAAGCGGGGCTGGCGCTTAGTTGGCTAACTGCGATTGAGGTGATGGCGGGCCTAACATTTCCTATGCTGGCTCAACAAATGCAAGACCGTCGCCCGGTGTTATTGCTGGTACTGATGTTATCGGTGGGGGGCTTTTTGCTTCTTGGGCTAGTGCCTAACACAATGGCTTGGTTGGCAACTGCGCTGCTGGGGTTAGGGATTGGTGGTCTTTTTCCCTTAAGCTTGATCATCACTATGGATCACTCGGACGATCCCGTGCTTGCGGGTCAGCTTACTGCATGGGTACAGGGAATCGGCTATCTCATTGCCTCTTTAGCGCCTGTCGCGGCAGGGGGGATAAAAGACGTGCTGGGAGGTTTTGAACAGGCATGGCTGATGCTTGGGGGGATTTTTATTGGGCTGATAGTGATGAGCCTACGTTTCGATCAATCTAAAGCACCCCAGCAGCTACGCTTTAATTAGGGTAATGAGCTGTTCGGTCATCTAAATAGAAAAGGCGGGTCGCATTGCGCCATCAGTTCTTTAGCGTTTTGTCTAATCCAACCACTGCCAGGGCGGTGCGTCCAGCCACCCCTGGCCCAGGATGGTCGTCTCGCCAAACGCTTTATCCAGCGCAATAGAGTGGCAGGCCTCGTCTTGTTCCAGTGTTGCCACCAAGCGTGGCGCGTGGGAGACCACCCAAACTTGGGTGTCCCGCGAGGCACGGATAATCAGGCGACCTAAGGCGGGTAGCAAATCTGGGTGGAGACTGGTTTCTGGCTCATTTAATACCAGCAGGGAAGGCGGCCTTGGAGTGAGCAACGCCGCCACTAACAGCAGATAGCGAAGTGTGCCGTCGGATAATTCCGACTGGTTTAAAGGGCGCAATAATCCTTCCTGCAGAAACTGCAGCACAAAACGGTTACCGGCGTCGGCCTCAAAATTGATGGTGCTCCCTGGAAAGGCGTCTTCAATTGCCCCATACAGCGCCTCTCGGTCGCCAATCTCGTGAATAGTTCGCAATGCAGCCACTAGACTATGACCGTCATGATCGAGTACTGGGGTACGGGTACCAATTTGCGGTGTGCGAATGATGGATTGCGGGTCGGTTCGGAACTGATCGTAGAAGCGCCAGTTGCGGATTGTTTGTCGAACCGCATGGACTTCAGGCACGGCAACCGGGTCACTAATTTCGTTAAGAATACTTTCGTAGCTATTGAGGTGAGCATTGTATACCTCCCACTTTCGACCAGAACGAACTTTTACCACGGGGCCAACTCGGTCGATCAAGCAGCTGCTGGGACGGCAAACGTCGCCTGCCCAAATGCATTCACGCTTTATCTCGGGGTCGAACTGAAACATGGAGGGATCCCCGTGGCCCGCAAACCCCTGAGGCGCAGGCATCCCCAATGAAATGGCGTAACCAAACTCCTCTCCGACAAACCCCAGCCTAAGGCGGGTATTGCTTTTCCTGGCGGTGCCCTCAATGGGGGCAGAGCCGTCTCTCATGCTGTTGGTGAGTTTTTCCGGACCAGCCCAGAAGGTGTAATCAAGCCCGCCTTCCTGGGCAATTGAAGCGATCAGGTTGCCTTTGGCGGTGTCTGCCAGTAACCGCAGCGACTTGTACAGATTGGATTTGCCACACCCGTTGGGCCCGGTCACCACATTGAGGCCCGATAGGGGAGAGACAACGTTTTTCAGACTGCGGTAGTTGGAAACGGCAAAGGCGTTGATCATAAGCTCTAGGTAGTTGGTGGCAAGCCGCTTCGAGCAGCATGGAAATGCCAGCTTAGCGTTGAGTACACCCAGCATGGAAACGGACGCTTTACCGATGTATGGGCAGCCGACTGAAAAATACCACAAAGATAACATGCTGCGCTCAGTTCCAAAGTGACGCTAGGGAGCTGAGAGGTATTTATTCCCTTTGCAGATGTTGTCACGTACTTGAGCTCATTGTGTTTTCTCACGGTTGGCCGTGCAGGATACGCGACAGTGAAGACTTAATATGGCATTGCATCGCAGCCCTTGCCTTTGTTTCATCTGCTTGGCGAATCGCTTCTATGATCTCGTTATGCTCTTCGGTGACCTGCTTGGATTGCAATATTCTTGGAAGATCAGACGTTTTATGTCCCAGTTTAACGGAGAAGATGACTCCCGTTTGCAGGGCCAGAACAGAGCTAAGCAAAAACTTATTACCGGATGTTTTAGCGATCTGAACGTGAAAGTCGAAATCTTCCTGGGTGCCTTGCCCGCCGTTTCGATTGATTTTTCTTAAGATACGACTCTTTTCTTTAATGCGCTCAATATCGTTATCGTTGCGTTTTACGGCAGCCAGGGCCGCCGACTCAGTTTCAATTAACAGCCTGAAGTCAAACAGGGCAATCAGGTCGCTTAAATTGTTCACGAAGTTGGGCGCATCCAGTGCGGTGGTTGGACGCGCTACCACAAAAAGTCCAGATCCTTGGCGGGAAGCCACCAAGCCTTCATCTTTTAGTTGGGCAATCACTTGCCGTGTGGCGCTGCGGCTTAATTCATAGCGGCTTGCCAGCTCGGCCTCGGTGGGCAGACGCGCGCCGCGAAGATACTGCCCGCGAAGAATCCAGTTACGCATATCTTCATACAAGTCTTTAGTTTTTTCGACTTTAGTCTTTGTTGTCACGTTGCAAAACTCCTTCCTCTGGCTGTTTTTGTTTAAAAACAAGTATTTATATTATTTTTCTAAGGTTGTTTCTAAACAAATTGATAAATTTGTTTAGCCAGAGTGTACTGAGGTTGGTGATTCAAGCCCTAATAAGGAGACAACAATGCGCGCACGTCATCAACTAACAACACTGCTTTTAGCGCTATCAATAACGCCTTTCGCCCAGGCGGATAACTTTGTATTTGGCCACATCTATGAGGCGAGCCATAGCCATCATAAATGGGCCTTGTGGGCGGCCGAGGAAATCGAAAAACGTAGCGAAGGCCGACATAGCATTGAGGTTTTCCCCTCTTCCCAGTTGGGCAATGAGGTTGAACTCAATGAAGGTCTAAATCTGGGGACGGTGGATATCATCTATACCGGTAACGCGTTTGCCGGAAACGCCTACCCGCCGATTGCGCTGGGTAGCGCGCCCTTTGTGTTCCGTGACTTTGATCACTGGATTGCCTATTCGAAAAGCGACCTCTTTCAAGAGCTTACTCAAGGCTATGAAGAGGCGACAGGGCATGTGCCACTGGGTTTGATCTATTTTGGCCAGCGTCATGTGACTGCCAACAAACCGGTACTTACCCCTGAGGACATGCAGGGCATGAAAATTCGAGTACCGGATGCGCCGCTTTTGCTGATGTTCCCAAGAGCCGTTGGCGCGAACCCTACCCCCATCGCGTTCTCGGAGGTCTACCTGGCGCTTCAACAGGGCGTCGTTGACGGCCAGGAAAATCCGCTACCCATTATTCGAGCGATGAAGTTTGAAGAAGTGCAGTCAGACATTTCGCTGACAGGCCATATCTACGATAGCCAGCCAATCATTATGAGCGGTAATGCCTGGGGAGGGCTCTCTTCCGAAGACCAAGCGCTTTTTCAAGATGTTTTCCAGGAGGCTGCTGAACAGGGAAGCCTGGATATCCACCAGCAGGAGCAGGACTTGGTGCCTTGGTTCCAAGAGCAAGGAACGGAAGTACACGAAGTGGATCGTGAGGCGTTCGCTGAGAAGGTCAGGCCAAGCCTGACAGGTGAAGACGTCGGCTGGACAGCTGAACAATACCATCGACTGGAGGCGATTGAGTGATGGAAGGGGATAAAGACACGCGTCGTGGTGAAATGACGTCGATGTCGGTGCAGCCCGGCCGCGAACATGCGGCCGGAGTTGAACCCGAGCTATCACTTAACACGGCAGACGCTATACCAACGCGAAAGTGGGTCTTCGAAGACCATGTGGCGCTTGGAGTCATGATACTGCTGGGTGGTGTGGTCTTTGCTCAGTTTTTGTCGCGCTACGTGTTCAATCATTCGATTGGCTGGACCGAAGAGGGCGCCCGCATGCTGTTGGTGCTGCTGGTGTTTATCGGCGCGGCGGGCGCCGCCTCGCGGCGCGGTCATATTTACGTAGAAATTCTCGAACTTATTTTACCGGAAAAGGCGAAGCGCTGGCTGCGTGGATTCAACAATTTGATTAGCGCCATTTTCTTCGGTTACGTGGCCTGGCTTGCCTGGCAAGTCGGTCAACGGGTTTGGAATTCCAGTATGAGCACGCTGCCGATCTCAAAAGGTTGGCTTTATACCGTGGTTGCCGTGGCCTGTGCGGCAATGGCATTCCGTTTGGCTCGCCAAGGCATTGCCTATTGGCGTGGGGAGGAGGCGTCATGATTATTCTGCTTTTTGTGGCATTGGCGTGCCTGCTATTGATTGGTGCGCCGGTCGCGGTGGCATTGGCGGGATCGTCGCTGGTTTACCTGCTCGCCTCTGGCAAGATCCCCGACATTATTTTGATCCAGCGCATGGTGGGCGGGGTGGATAGCTTTCCGCTACTGGCGGTGCCGTTCTTTATTCTGGCGGGCAACCTGATGAATGTTTGCGGTGTGACCGAGCGTATCTTTCGTTTCGCTGATTCGATAGTGGGATGGGCGCGGGGTGGGCTTGGTCACGTGAATGTGGGCGCCTCGGTGATATTTGCAGGTATGTCGGGCGCGGCCATTGCCGATGCTGGCGGCCTGGGGGCCGTTGAGATTAAGGCGATGCGTGACAAAGGCTACGATGTCGATTTCGCCGTGGGAATCACCGGGGCTTCGTCGACCGTTGGGCCTATCATTCCGCCGTCCCTTCCGCTGGTGGTTTACGGGGTGGTGGCGTCTACCTCGATTGGTCAGCTATTTATTGCGGGCATTGTGCCCGGCCTGCTTATTGCCGCGATGTTAATGCTGATGGTCGCGGTTATCTCGCACCGGCGCGGCTATCCTGTGGGTGAGCGCTTCTCGGTGGCCCGCCTGCTCTCTTCATTCATGCATGCGGCACTTTCGCTCATGATCCCGGTGATCATCGTGGGTGGCATCGTTCTGGGGATATTCACCCCGACCGAGAGCGCTATTGCAGCTGTGGCTTATGTGCTGGTATTGGCAACGCTGGTTTATCGTAGCGCTGGCTGGCGTCAGATCATTACGGTCTTCCGCGAAACGGTGGAGATGACGTCGGTCGTTCTGCTGATTGTTGCCGCTTCGTCAATTTTCGCCTGGATTCTAACCCGTGAAGGGGTGCCCGCCGCGTTTGCAGAGTCGGTTATGGCGGTAGCTGATAATCCCATTGTCATTCTTCTGCTGATTAACCTGATTCTATTGGTAGTCGGTTGCTTCATGGAAACGGTAGCGGCGATCACTATCTTGACGCCCGTACTGTTGCCACTGGCCGTCCAGGCCGGTGTCGACCCCGTTCAGTTCGGCATTATCATGGTGCTTAACCTGATGATCGGGTTGCTGACTCCACCGGTTGGCTTGGTGCTGTTTATCCTGGCGCGGATTGCCGATATCTCGTTCCCGCGTGCGGTTAAGGCAACGCTGCCCTTTATCGCGGCGCTTCTGGTGTCGCTATTGTTGATCACCTTTATTCCCGCTTTGACGCTATGGCTACCTAGCCTGATTTAGTTTGGAGACTCAGTCGCATGAATTATCTGCAAAACAACCGTTCTGTTGCCCGTGAGGCGATCATCGAGGCAATTGATATGGTGCCAATCGGCAGCTATCTGCCAGCGGACGGCGGTTATGGGAGCGCGCGGGAAATTGGCCATGCGCGGATGGCAACACTCATTTTTGTACGTTTGTCGGCGGGTATTATCGGTATCGGCGAGTGCTATGGCCCGCCCAAAACTACTTTAGCTTACCTGGATATCCTGCGCGAAGCCTACGTGGGCGAAAGCGCCTTCGACCACCGGGTGATTTGGCGGCGAATGACCAATGTGCTCTACCATGTGCGCGCCCAGAGCCAGCTTGCCGCAGCGGTAAGCGGGCTGGATATTGCCCTTCACGATGGGCTTGGCAAACTACTGGGTTTGCCGATTTACCGGTTGCTGGGTGGTGAAGAGCAGGCGTCGGTACAGGTCTATGCCTCCGGTGGCTATTTTCATGAACCGGCGGCGCTACCGCTGGAAGCGCAGCTTGAGCGCGTGGCGGGGCAGTTTGATGGTTACAAGATCAAAATTGGCCACGGCATAAAGAGTGACCTTGAGCGCATGCAGAGCGCACGGCGAATTCTCGGCAACGACGTTGCCATTATGGCCGACATCAATGGCGCCTATACGGCGGATATCGCGCTGGAATCCATGGCCGCTTTAGCGCCGCTACGACCTTACTGGATTGAGGAGCCTGTGGCACCGGAAGATCTTCCCGGCTTCCGTCGCCTTGCCTCGCGCCGGGAAGGGCGCATTGCGGCGGGTGAAGCCTCTGTCAACGCCGTGGAATTTCGTGAGTTGGCCGCTACAGGCGGCGTCGATGTGCTGATGCCGGATCTCAACCTGTGTGGCGGTTATGTTGAGGCGTTGCGTATTGCAGATATGGCGCATCTTAGTGGCCTGAGAGTCTCGCCTCACGTATGGGGAAGTGCGGTGGGTATTATGGCCGCCGCCCACTTCGCCGCCGCGCTGCCGCCGCATCCTCACCCCGACCGCAACCATACGCCGACCTGGGTCGAGTATGACGTGTCGGCAGATAACCCCCTCCGTGAAGCGCTATTAACATCGCCACTGAGCCTTTCGCATGGACGTCTGGCGCTTCCCAACGCGCCGGGGCTGGGCATTGAAATCGACGAAGAGCGGCTCCAAGCGCTCAAAATTGATATTTAGATAAGCGAATCTCGCGTCACAGTCATTATTGCTTAGTGTTAACGCGGGCATCCCAGCCCATCATCGCGACCTGAGCTACGGATTCAAGCTCGGCCTGAGTTGCCCCATCGCGGGCCAAAATCGACATGCCACTCTGGATAGTCTGTATAAAGCGGGCGAGTGCATGAATGTCGGTTGAAGCCGAAATCTCCCCCTCAGCAACGGCCTGCTCAAAGCGCTTTATAAGGCGTTCAAGCCCGCCAGCTCGCGTCGAGCGCAAAAGTTCGCCAAGTTCTGAATGCCCATCGCTACCAACTGAAGAGAGCGCCATCATGCAGCCGCGGGGAGTATCTGCGAGGCATCCCGTCAGCGCGATAGCTGATTCAAGCAGTAGCGACTCGATTGCTTCGCGGGCTGTCTTTGCGGAATAAAACTTGTTCCAGAAATACCCTTCGTAGGTGTCGCTGTAATAGCGTACCGCTTCTGCATAGAGCGATTCCTTTGAACCGAACGCGGCGTACAGGCTGGGTGATCCTATCCCCATGGCCTGTGTGAGGTCGGCCATCGAAGTCGCTTCAAACCCTTTAAGCCAAAACAGACGAGTTGCTTGATCCAAAGCAGCTTGACGATCGAACGCACGGGGCCTTCCGCGACTGCGGCTGGATGTCGTTTCGTTACTTTTGGGAGTGGGTTCTGAGTTTTGCATTCGTAGAAATATAAACGTATTAACGCTTGTCAGCAATGCGAATACTTTATTTATGTGTTGATCGATATAAAAATATTGACTTGCTCATACAAGCCCTTCTAGTATTTCTGTGTCGTTCAATACATAAAGGAAGTTGTTATGAGTAAGTTGCTTGGAAAGGTCGTTCTTATTACTGGTGGGTCGCGTGGACTCGGTGCCGCTACGGCGGAAGCGTTTGCTGAACAGGGGGCAAATGTTGCGATCAGTTATGCAGCCTCCTCCGACAAGGCGCAAGCCGTCGTGGAAAAGCTCAGGGCTAAGGGTGTTCGAGCAATTGCAATAAAAAGCGACCAAGCGGATCTATCGTCCGCCAAACCTTTAATCGATTCGGTGATTGCTGAATTCGGTAAGCTAGACATTCTTGTGAACAACGCTGGGATCGCGATCCAGGGCCAGCTCGTAGATGATCCCGACCTTGATGAAGAAAAGTACAACCGACAGTGGCAAGTGAATGTCATGGGATCGATCGCGAATACCCGCGCGGCAGCACCCAAATTAACGGACGGTGGCCGAATCATCTTCATTGGTTCTTTACTGGGTTCCTACGTGCCCTTCCAGGGGGTCGCCGATTACGCTGGAACAAAGACGGCGCTCGTCGGTTACGCAAAGGGCATTGCACGCGATCTCGGCACGCGCAATATCACTGTCAATGTCGTGCAGCCGGGCATCATGCCCACGGACATGGCCTCTGACGTTGCCGGCGAGCTTCCAGATCGTGAAGCCATTTTGGATCTACATCCGATCCGACGCATTGCAACCCTTGAAGAGGTAGCGGAAACAATCTGCTTCCTCGCCGGACCGCATGCGGGTTACATCACCGGGGAGACCATCAATATCGCAGGTGGCCTCGCCACCTAAGCGCCGCTTGGCTGCGATAGGGCGCCAAATAAATTGGCGACTGTCGCGGCCTTTCTACGCAGTATTTCTATTCTCTAAATCACTGCCCAGCAACAACATCATGACCGCCTAATGCCAGTCCAAAGGAACATCTTCTATGTCATCTATCACCTATGCCGAAAACTCGCCTGCCTGGGGGGCGGTATTGTCGATGAGCTTGGGAATTTTCGGCATTGTCGCTGCCGAGTTTCTGCCCGCCAGCCTGTTAACGCCTATGGCCCAAGGTCTTCAGGTCACGGAAGGAGTGGCCGGTCAGGCTGTCTCTGTCACCGCTGTATTAGCTCTGGTCACGAGTTTGCTCGTTTCTGCTGTTAGCGGCCGAATGAACCGTCGCAAGGTGCTGATATTTTTTACTTCCCTTCTGGTTCTATCCAACCTTTTGGTTGCCGTTGCCCCGAATATGATGATGGTATTACTTGCTCGCATGCTGCTCGGCATCGCTCTCGGCGGTTTTTGGGCACTTGCAGCTGCGACAATTATGCGGTTGGTCGCTGAGAAGGATGTGCCCAAAGCACTGGGTATCCTATTCGCTGGCGTTTCTGCCGCCACTGTGTTTGCAGCTCCCTTTGGTAGTTTCTTTGGGGATTTGTTTGGCTGGCGTGCTGTGTTTCTTGCGGCGGCTGGCCTAGGAGCTGTAGCACTCGCCGCTCAATATTTCACGCTCCCATCGATGCCTTCAAAAGGAACCACGAAGCTGGCGACGCTGTTTACCCTTTTTAGTCGTCCTAACATTGGGATAGGGATGTTCTCGGTACTGCTGATATTTACCGGTCACTTCGGTTTTTTTACTTATCTACGCCCATTCCTGGAAGAGGTGACGATGGTTGATCCGGTGGGGGTCACCTTGATTCTGCTCGTCTTTGGTATTGGAGCCTTCGTAGGTAACTCCTTAAGCAGTATATTGATTGCACGCTCAATCCGAACAACGTTTATAGCGATGCCATTGATTATGGGGATGCTCGCCATTCTGCTAGCAACCCTTGGTGGCTTCGTGGCGGGCGATGCGGTGATGATTGCAATATGGGGGATTCTCTTTGGTATCGTTCCGGTGACCTGGTCGACCTGGGTCACCCGAGCGGTTCCTGACGAGGCTGAAAGTGCTGGTGGCTTGCTGGTTGCAACCGTTCAGCTTGCGATTACCTTTGGTGCAGCCGGCGGGGGCTTGGTTTTCGATAGCTATGGGGCGCGGTCAGTATTCCTCTTCTCTGCAGCTTTGCTGGCGCTCGGCTTTATTTCTGCTTCGAAGGTAAGAACCATGGATTGATTTCCCGAAGTTAATAGGTGGTAGCGATTAGCTAGCTTGCCGTAGGTGTGACCTCGTTCTTATGATTGCAAAGCGCTTGGGCATCCTGCCTGGGGGAGTGCGTAAAAAAGTCGCCGTGTCGCTCTTAGTTGAAGTGTTTTTTGATACTGCAACGTACTCTCTTAAGCGGTGGCTCTGAAGTGCTGTTTAAAGGACAGAGCACCCACGTCCGCGATTTCCGCGAGAGGTTGACCGATAGTGGTTCATCAAAAGGATCGCGTATCGGATCAATAGCGCGCCAACCTGCACACGTTTGTCTTCGTCCTGTACGCGTTGACTGAGGAGAGTGCCTTGCGGGCATCACTGCTTACCAATGTTAAGAAATACTCGAAAATATACCGAAAGATTGGATCAGGCAAGAAATGAAGAGTATCTGGCATTCTGATTTGTTCACTTTAAACCTATCATGCATGTACTGATGAAGCGACTAGTAAACCAAGCATTCTTCTCTAAAAGAGCTAATTAACTCATATGTAGGAAGTTAGAGAGGAGGCGATCCATAAGTTTCTTTTTCAGCTGAGTAGGTTGAGTAACTAGTTAAACGTAAGGAGTGAGTAATGAAACTTTTAAATGCGGCCTTAATTATTGCATTAGTGCTTTCCTCAGGTGCAGCACTCGCTGAGAGAGGCTCGGGTGAAGACAATAGGATTACTCATCCTGAATCGACATCAACAGAGTTAGACAGTGGTGCACGAAACCTTCCGCCCTCTGAAGCGCTTGTTAGTAACCCTTAGAAGACGCTAAGTGGGGCGGTTATAGCCAGTACATTCTAGAAGGATCTAAAGTCATTGAAACTACTCGGCAGCTTGTAACGTTTACATTTGAATAAACATCGCCAGTATTTTGCCGAGAGCTAAATAACTGTTTAAGCATAAGGAGTGAATGATGAGAATTTTAAATGCAGCCTTAGTAGTTACATTAACACTTATCTCAGGCGTAGCATTCGCTGAGAGAGGTTCGAATGAAGACAACAAGATTGTTTATCCTGAATCAGCGCCTTCGAAGCAAGATAGCGGTGCACGAAGTTTTTCACCGTCTGAAATGCTGGTTATAAATCCTTAAACGAAGCTACTGATTATGGTATAGATAGCAATGCCGGGCGGGCCTAGTAATTTTAGACCCGCCCGTTTATTTTCAGGCTTCCATTTGATTCAGTAAGGTTGAGATTTTACGCTACTCCTAAGGCTGCGGTCTCAACAGCCAAGCACAACATTTACCCCATTAGATGAAGTGTTGCTTTGTCCAGCCCCGCGCCTTTCATGGTGTTGAGCGTTGATCCCTGCGCGATGATACCCACCCGGCAATATGCCGGTGCCCGCTTATGGCGGCTATCATCAAACTGGGCAGGAACGTCAGGGTGATGACCGTGGAAAACGCGATGCCGAACATCACGATGGCGCCCAGGCCACGGTAGAGTTCGGTGCCCGCCCCAGGGATCAGTACCAGAGGGGCGAGACCGAAGATGGTGGTCAGGCTGGACATCAGGATCGCGCGCAGACGGATATTGACCGCATCATCAACTGCCGCGACGATGGATTCCGCTCCTTCTTCCAGCCGCTTGTAGGCTTCCTGAACGATCAGGATCGGGTTGTTGACGACGGAGCCGAGCAATACCAGAAAGCCGAGTAGCGTGATCATATCGAAAGGCTGGTGGATGCCAAACGGAGCGCCGAGGCCGTTGAGTATCGCCAGGCCAAGAATCCCGCCCGCGAGCCCCAAGGGAATTGTGGCCATGACGAATAGCGGCCGCCCCCAGTGGCGGAAAATCGCCACTAGCATCAGATAGCACAACAGCACCGCGATCATGAAATTACCCGAGACCGCTTCGCGGGTGGCTTGCAACTGGTCGCTGGCACCGGTGATATCTATCGAGACGCCGTGCGGGATCTCACCGTCACTGCGCATGGCCCCGATCAACTCGTTTTCCACGCGTTCGACGCCCGTTTCCAGCGCCACCGAGCGTGGCGGCACGATATTCAGCGTCACCGTACGGCGCCCGTCCAGCCGTCGAATGCTGTCCGTATCGACGGACTTGTTCAAATCGGCCAATGCGGAAAGTGGCAGCACGTCGCCAGACGGTGTGGCAATGGGCAGGTCACCTAGGCGCTCCGCCCGCTGATCGCTACCCGCGCTGCTGAATAGGTAGATGTCGACCCGGCGGTCATCGAGGATCATCTGGTCGGCAAACGCACCATCGCTTAGCGCCGCCACGGAATAGCCAAAGCGTTCTGCGTCGAGCCCGACTTCCACCAGACGCTCCCACCGAGGCTGGATCTCCAGCAATAATTGATCCAGGCTGAGTGAGCTGGGTTCGGAACCAATCTGCGCGTTGTTGAACAATGCTCCCGCACGGGCATAAGCAAGACTCGCAACCTGATAGATCTCGGCAAGATTAGAGCCGGAAATGTCCATGTTGATGCTGCGCGTGCCGCCATCGTTGGTAGAGATAATGGAACCCCGTGAGGCGAATGCGCGCATACCTGGCCAGGCCGTAAAGCGTGCCTCGAGTGCGCTCATCAAGGCTTCCAGATCGGCCGGGTCTTTCGGGTCGGTAATAACACGGATGCCTTGGGCATCAACGAACATGGCAAAGAACCTCAGGGCGGGAATATTCGTTTCGCCACGGTGGAAGCGTTCCGGTTCGTCAACGAGACGCTGCTGTAGCTCGGGGATTAACGCTTGTGCGATGGTTTCCATCTCCGTCAGGTTGTAGCCCGGCGGCGCGATCATGTTAGAAAAGATTCGCGCCTCTTCGCCTTCCGGCAAGTACTCCGCTGGTGGGGTTAGCCACACCACGGTCCATACCGACAAGCCAAGCGTGCCGAGCAGAATAGTCATCCGACGCTTTGGACTGTAATAGGCATTGGCGATCCATCGGCCGATTCGGTCAAATGCGCCGTCGTTTACGGAAACGCTTGGCTGTAGTGCCGGCAGCAGCCGCGCCGCCATTGCCGGGAGCACAGTTACTGCGACCGCCATCGATGCAAGGATAGAGGTCGAAATAGCAATCGCGATATCTGAGTAGAGTTGCCCGGCTTCCTCCTGGATAAAAAGCGTAGGTGCAAACACCAGAACAGACGTAAGCGTGCTTGCTATGACCGCCGTCCACACCCGGCGCACACCCGCCACCGCGGCATCGAAGGGTTTCAGGCCGCGTCGTCGCGCCTGATCGATGCTCTCGAGGACGACGATGGTGTTATCCAGCGTCATACCGATGGCAAACGCCACGCCGGCCAATGAAATAACGTTCAGGGTCCGACCTGCCAGCAACAGACCGATAAAGGCGGCGATAGTACAAACCGGGATGGCAATCACCCCTATGAAGGTACTGCGTGCCGAACGTAGAAAGGCAAACATTATAAGTGTTGCCAGCATCGTCCCGAGTAAAAGGTTATTCCAGACATTGGCGACCGAGTCTTCAACGTAGCGCGCATCCTCGTTAATCAGCGTCATTTCAAGACCTAGCGGCGCCAGAATCTCGTTGCTGACCGCCTCGACCTCCGGTAGCACGGCATACTTGGTCTGGACGACATTCGACCCCGTTTCGCGGCGCACCGCCAGAATCAGTGATGGCAGGCCGTTATAGAACGCATGGGTGCGAATTTCGTGGTGGCTGAGCTGGATATCGGCCAATTCGGATAGTCGCATCAAGGCGCCTTGGCGCTCTGCAATGATCAATTCACCCATATCGGCGGGCTCGCTAAAGCGGCCGACCGTACGTGCCATCACGCTGCGTTTGCCACTGTCCAGGTCGCCCGCCGAACTGTCGACGTTGCGTGTCTGCAGTGCATTGCGCACATCGGTCATGTCGAGCCCGCGTTCGGCCAAACGGTGCGGATCGACCTCTATGCGCACTTGCCGTGCTTCCGCGCCCCATATTTCCACGAGCGAAACACCATTGACACGCTCCAGACGGGGGCGCACCTCATCCTCCAGAAAGTTACGCATCATCTCCAGATCGAGGTTTTCCCCACTTTCCGCACGTGGCCCGATGCGGAAATACATGAAGGGTTCGTCCGAGGAAGAGACTGTCGTCAGGGCGGGGGCATCGACATTCTCGGGATAGCTGGATACTTGGCTGAGCGCGTTATTGGTGCGTATCAGCGCTTCGTTGATGTCGACGCCGAAGGGAAATTCCAACTCAATGCTGGCTTGGCCGATGTTAGCGGTCGAAACCATCCTTTGGAGATTGGGCAAGGTACGGAGGTATTGTTCCTGCTCGATCAGGATCTCTTGCTCCACGTCACGGGGAGACGCCCCAGGCCAGCTTGTCTCCACGCTGATGGTGCGCACCTCCAGGTCAGGAATCATCTGAACGGGTACACGCATTGCAGCGCTGATCCCCAGCAAACATAGGATTAGAACCGCGACGGCAATCAGGGTGCTGTGGTGAATAACGCGTCCGAAATCCATGTGTTAACGCTCCACCACTTCTACGGACTGACCGTCGGTCAAGGCCTCGTTGCCTCGGGTGACGACCTGATCACCCTGGCGCAGGGTGTCGCCTGCAACGGCGACCTGACCGCCCTGTTCATACAGAATTTGCACCTGGCGCCGGCGGGCGATGCGTTCATCGTCTGTGTTATCGACGATGTAGACGCTGTGACTACCATCCGGTTGGCGCAGCAACGCATCGCGACTGATGGCCAACGTATCGGTTGCTTGCGGGGGTAAAGAAATTTCTGCCCGGGCGGAGGTGCCAGGAAGTAATCGACCCTGTGGATCGTTTACCAGTAGGCGAAGTAGAAAGGTTCTCGCCTCGGGGTCGGTGACGGGAACCCGTGCAATGATCTGCGCTGGCAATGGGGTGTCATCCAGCGTATCGGCAAATACCTGCGCTTGTGTCTGCTCTTCTAGCTGCCCAAATCGCTCTTGGGGCACTTGCACATCCAGACGTATACGATCAATCGTGACTAACGATAACACCGGCGTTCCCCGTTGCACCCATTCGCCAACTTCGGTGAGTTTTTCGGCGACGACGCCTGGGAAGGGGGCTGGCAAACTGTGCCGTTCAACCAGTTCTTCCTGCTCTCGTGTGGCTGCTTGAGCGGAGGCTGCCGATGCCCGTGCTAGATTTAGCGCGGCAACACGCGATGCGACCTCTGTTGCGGGGATGGCCTGACGTTCAGCGAGCCGCTGTGCCTCATTTACCAAGCGTTCAGCCTCTCGCACCGAGGCGTTTGCCTCTTCCTCCTGAGCGCGAGCACGCGTGAGCGCCTGTTGTGCAAGGGCCGGGTCGAGTTCGAGGAGTAGCTGTCCGGTCTCAACATGATCACCCGCTTCAACATGCAGGCGTGCCACGAGTCCGTCCGCGCGAGGGGAGAGACGTGTCTGGCGCTCAGCGGTTAGGGTACCCGTAAGTGACAACTGCTCGCCTAACGTCGCCAGTTCCGCTGGTACCGCTGAGACAGGTACGGCAGCACGCTCATTGTCACTTATATTATCGTCAGCAGGGGTGCCACAGGCGGTCAGCAGAAAACAGGCGAATCCAGAAAGCCAGAATTTGATGGTCATAGTCATCCTCTCCGGCCATCCTCTGCTAGGAGAAAAGCCATCAGTGGGTTTCGATTACTGTGAATGGAGTAGTGCAGATGACACTCCGTCATCACACGCCGATGCGCTCACCGCTAGCGGCAGGACGAGGCTTACGTCGGACGATGCGGTAGACGGTGGCGGGAGGGACATTTACGAGTATGCGACCAATACGCGTTGCCTTAAGCCCAAGGCGGTCGAGCAGCGCTCGGGGTATAGGGCAGCTCGGGCCATAAGTGAACTGATAAAAAGATCCTTCGGGCCGCATTTTGGCAAAAGCGCCGTCCAGAATGGCGATCATCTTACGTGGAGACATTGACAGCATGGGCAACCCACTGACGACAGCACCAGCATGCGCCCCGTCGAAAAACTTAACTTCGTGTAGCCTTGAAGCATCAATACAAAACGTGTGAGCATGCCCGAAGCGATGCTGTAGCTTGGTAACGAATGCCGCGTCATTCTCGATTAATGCTATGTTTTTCTGGTCGATACCACGCTCAATGAGTGCGTGTGTAAAGACACCCGTCCCCGGCCCAAGCTCGATGATCAGACCCGTATCCGTAGATATTTCCGAGGTGATAAGGTTGGCCAGCGCTCGACCGGAAGGCATGAGCGCACCAATACTCAGTGGGTTAAAGAGCCAAGCCTTGAAGAATAAGAGTGTGTCGGACAGGTTTCTAAGTTCCATAGCTTTTCTAAACTCTTCAAAAGAATCGAAGGTGGCAGCATCTGCGAAGACTATCGATTGTTACCAAGACCCTGCCTACTACCTGAATCCGTGAGACCGGCCCCCAGGAATGCTTCTAACCTACTGAACTGCATGGCAATATAGCGAATATCGCCATTCACCCAGACAGTGCCATGCCCAACGTCAAATTCCGCGCCAGTCGCCGC